>QHOP01000429.1:0-13405 GCA_003219345.1 Verrucomicrobiota bacterium | reverse complement strand
TGCCACTGGCGCCCCCGGGTTCCACGAATCACGTCGTTGTGATGAAGCGCGGCGTGCAAGTGCGGGGAACGGTGTCCAACCGGTTCGAGCTGCCCGTATTCGAGGCCGCGGTGGAAGAGGTGGATAGCTACGGCGGGCCGGTTGTCTCGGCCACTACAGACCTGCTGGGCGAGTTCGCTTTGAACCACGTCAAACCCGGTCCCTTGAAATTGAAAATCGACGCGAAGGGGTACAAATCGCTCACGCGGACCGTGCTGATTACGACGAACGCAGAGGCGATCAGCTTCGTCCTGGAAGACGCGCCGCCCGAGGATAAGACCGATGCAGCCCCGGCTTCCGTCAAAACGGTCCGCCTCGCGGGCACGGTCAAGGACGAGGAAACAGGCCAGCCACTTGATCGGTTCAAAGTATTATTGGACGAAAGGCGTGGAACCCCGGGCCCGGACTTTCTGGGAGAAGGTAGAAACGGCGCCTTTGATTGGGAACACCCCGTTATGTTCTTCAACGAATATGCGCTGGAAATCCAGGCCGACGGATACATGCCCGAGGCGTCCTCACCCGTTAAGGTCAGCGACGGAGAACATTTCTTCGAGTTCAAGCTGAAGAGGAGCGCGGACATCACCGGTCGAGTGATGTTTCCCGATGGAGCGCCAGCCGCGGGGGCCGAAGTCTGGCTCGGAGGGGAAAACTTTGGTCCGATCATGGTGATGACGGCACTTAAGACAACCATGTTGTATCCGGGAATGGGAGCAAACGACGACTGGAGTATTCGGACCTTCAGTGATGCCCAGGGTGTTTTCAGGTTCCTGCCCAAGCGCACGGCCAATCGTGTAGTTGTGGTGCATGACTGGGGTTGCGCCGCGGTGCCAATGAACCCGCAGAACGCCGGAGTGATCGTCCTCCAGCCCTGGGGGCGCATAACCGGTGTGGTTCGATCCGGAAATCGAGTGGAAGCCAACTGTAGTTTGGGCATTCAGCCTCAGCTATCGACCTCCAGCGGTCCCGAGGTTCCGTATTCGCACAACATTGAAGCGGACGGTAATGGCAGGTTTACTTTCGAGCGTGTGCCACCCGGCAAACATCGGGTCTTTCGCATCACCAAACTGCACAACTACTCTGCCGGATTTGGTGGTATCAGTCACTACACACCCGTCGAAGTGCTGCCGGGAGAGACTAACGAGATAGTGATCGGTGGAGGTGGACGAGTGGTTGTGGGTCGAGTCAACTTTGGATCGCACGGGTTTATGCCTCACTGGACCACGGTGCTCCAGACACTCGCAGTTCCGAACATCGGCACGCCGCCGGCTGCGCCCCAGGCCTCTTCGGACGCAAAGGCGATGCGCGCTTATGGTCGTGCATGGAATGAATATGAGGCCCAACAGCAACGCTACTATTTTGGCCTCAAACCGGACGGCAGTTTCGTGGTGGAGGACGTCTTGCCGGGCGCTTACCGGTTGCAAATCCAAGTGACCGAGCCGTCCAAAGATCCTCTGGATCCTGAGGGCGGATTTTCTTTCACTCCCGAGATCGGTTCGTTGACGAAGGACATCGTTGTTCCCGAGGCGTCCGCCGATCAGCCTGAGCAACCCTTTGATGCGGGCCTGTTCACGCTGCAGTTCAAAGACGAGGGAAAAGCAAGCGAGTGATCAGGGCCGTCTTTTTTCCTCCGGGGTCATCTGAAGGCCAAAGGATGAAGGTCTAAAGTGCAAGTCCAAGCCTGCCAGACTTAGCCGGAGCGTTTCAATTCAAGATGGGGAGCACACGCGCCCTCGCGTGTTCCGACTGGCGCCGTCGCCGGTCGGCCCGACAGCGTCGAGAGGAACAAGACAGTTCCGCTGCTGGAGATTGGAGGTGGTCGGCGACGGCGCCGACCACTGCACGCGGGGCGCGTGCGCTCCCTATTCCAATCGGATCGAACGCGCTGCGGCGGGCAAGGGACTGCCCGCCTCACCTCTCCCTCTGAGAATATCTGCGTGCATCAGTGCGTTCGCGTTAATTCGTGGAATTCGTGTCATCCCGTCGGCATCTGTGTTCATCCGTGTCCATCCGTGGTCGAGAATAGGCTGATGGTTGATAGCTGAAGGTTGAAAGTTGAAAACCAAAGTCCGAGGTCAACCTCACCGGACTTAGATCGAACGCATTGCGGCGAGCAAGTTTCTCGTGTGTTCCGCGAGGGCGCGGAACACTGCACGCGAGGCGCGTGCGCTCCCCAGAGAAAATCTGCGCGCATCGGTGCGTTCGCGTTAATTTGTGAAATTCGTGTCAACCCGTTGGCATCCGTGTTTATCGGTGTTCATCCGTGGTTGAGAATAGGTTGACGGTTGAGAGTTGATTGTTGATGGGCTGAAGTCAGGAGGCTATTTCCGGCGCGATCCGGCGGAGATCATTGGCATCCGGCTGTTCCGCGACCGAAACATTGAATCTCTCGCGTGAAGGTTTTACAGTCATCGCCAGAATCTATGAATGCGACGAGCGGCGACGTTCTGGCGCTGCCCCAGACACAAACAGGATCGGCCCACAGCGAAGAATTGCCTCGGTCGGTTTACCTGGCCGTTGCCGGACTCGCCTGCCTGCCGATCGGGTTGCTCTGGGATATTTCGCATCACTCGACCATCGGGCGCGATACCTTTTGGACGCCAGCGCACATCATCATTCAGCTCGGGGGAATTGTGCCCGCGCTCCTGTTCGCTTCGATTGCCCTGAAGACCACCTTTCGCGGCACTGAGCACGAGCGCAACGCCTCGGTTTCGTTTTGGGGTTTTCGAGCGCCGCTCGGGGTGTGGGTGACTGTCTGGGGCGCGATCGCAATGATGACGTCCGCGCCGTTCGACGATTGGTGGCACAATCGCTACGGGTTGGATGTAAAAATCGTCAGCCCTCCGCACGCGGTGCTGGGGCTGGGAATGTTCGCCGTCGGAATGGGCGTGTTGCTGTTCGCGTTTTCCTCGCAAAACCGCGCGAACAGCGGGAACCGGACCCGCAGCGGATTGATCTGCGCGCTCGCCGTCGGTGTGATGATCGCGATGTGGGCGGACTTCGCCACTGAATTCACGTGGCCAAACCTGCAACATGCGTCTCACTTTTATGCCGTGGTCTCGACGCCGTTTCCCTTGCTGCTCCTGCTGGCGGCGCGTGCCTCAAAAGTGCGCGCCGGAGCGACCATCGCCGCGGCCACTTACATGTTCATCTACATCGGCATGATCCTGGTGCTTCCGTTGTTTCCTGCGCATCCAAAACTCGCGCCGGTTTATCATCCGGTCGATCACATGGTGCCGCCTGCGTTTCCGCTGCTGCTCATCGTGCCCGCCGTGGCCATCGATGTGATTAGTTGGTTGTTCACACGCTCGTCAAAGAGCATAGCGCAGCCACCCGCTTCACCGGGCGCGACGCTGCCACGTCCGCGATGGTGGCGTGACTGGTTGCTGGCTTTGTTGTTCGCGGCAGTTTTTCTCGCCATCATTTTTGCCGTGCAATGGCCTTTCTCCACCTTCCTGCTGAGCGATGGCGCAGACAACCGGTTCTTCGCGCGCAGCGGTCATTGGCCTTATTTCGCAAAGCCTGGCGATTGGGTGAACCGTTTCTGGGATTGGGACAACGACCCGATCACGTTCAAAGGCATGGCACTCGCCTTCCTTCGCGCGTTCATTTCAGCACGGGTCGGTCTTTTGCTTGGTAGCTACTTGCTGCGACTCAAGCGATGAGAACTGCCTGGCATTCTTTGCCAGCATGAAATATCGCAAGGGCCGAGGATGCCGCGATTTTTTAGACATTCCTGTTGACACCTATGGATTACTGACGTAATCCTTTCGTGGATTACATTTGTAAACAATTGAATGCGATGAAAAAGGTTCCTCGAATTTCGGAGACGGAATGGGAAGTGATGAAGGTGGTCTGGTCGCAGGCGCCGTGTTCGGCTGGACAGATCATTGATGTGTTGACGCGCCTGGATCCGACGTGGCATCCCAAAACCGTAAAGGCCTTCCTTAATCGGCTGGTGAGCAAGAATGCTCTGGGTTTCAAGAAAGAGGGGCGTGCCTATCTCTACCGGTCTCTTGTGAAAGAGGAAGATTGTGTCGAGGTGGCGAGCGCGTCCTTTCTCGACCGAGTGTTTGGTGGCTCGCTCAAGCCGATGCTGGCCCATTTCGTCGAGCGCAAGAAACTCTCGGAGGAAGAGATTCGCGAGTTGCGCCGTCTGCTGAAGAATAAGGAGTAGAAAGCCACAAACGAAAAGACGCCATGCAGGATTCCATTGCATCCCCCCTCTCTTCCCTCCTGAAGGCTTCGTGGCAGGGCGCTGTGCTCATCCTGCTGGTGCTCGCGGTCCAATGGCTCTTTGGCCGGCGGCTCAACCCGCGATGGCGTTACGCACTCTGGATTTTGGTTCTCATCCGGCTGGCCTTGCCATGGACGATTCCTTCTCCGGTGAGTCTGTTTAACCTCATGAATTTTTCCGGCGTGTCTGCCTCGTTTGGTAGCGCGCGAACGACGCCAGCAAGTCCAGGTTCTGCGGCGGGATCAATCGGTATCTTGCGGACGGAACAGCCTGACAAAAGATTGGCGACCGAACCTGCTGCTGCGACGCGATTACGCTTTAGCTTCTCCTGGTTGCTGGCGCCGTGGTTTGTCGGGGCTTTGGCGCTCGCAATCTACCTTTTGGTCACGCATTACCGCCTTTCGAGCGGGATCGCCGGGCGGCGACCGTTGATTGACGCGCAGGTGCTGAATCTCCTGGAGGATTGCAAGCAACAGATGGGCGTTCGTGTGCCGATCACGTTGGTGGAAACCGAGGAGGTGGGGAGTCCAGCTTTGTTCGGATTCGTGCGGCCGCGCCTGTTGTTGCCTGCCGGGCTGACGCGGAGTTTTTCCCTTGAAGAGTTGCGGTATGTCTTCCTGCACGAGTTAGGCCACATCAAACGCAAAGACATCCTGGTGGGCTGGCTGATGACAGCGTTGCAAATCCTGCACTGGTTCAATCCGCTGGTGTGGCTGGCGTTTCACCGGATGCGCGTGGACCGGGAACTGGCCTGCGATGCGCTGGCTCTCTCGTATGCGCGGGCGGAGGAAAATCAGCCGTACGGTCGCACGATCATCAAGCTGCTGGAAAGCTTTGGCCGCTCGGCGTGGGCGCCGAGTCTCGCAGGAACCGTGGAAGACAAAAATCAACTGAAAGAAAGGATCCGTATGATCGCAAGATTCGATAAAACTAATCGCGGGCTGGCGCTGGCGTTGGCAATGTTGGCCGGCCTTGGGCTTGTCACGTTGACGGACGCTCAATCCGGAGTTTCCCAACTCGGCAAAGACCTGATTGGAACGTGGATTCTGGTTGGCAAGCCCGGCGAGATTGGCGAAGCTCCCGCTGCCGGTGGCCGGCTGAAGTCCTTGACCGACACGCATTGGTCTCTCACACAAGCCAACCCCAGGACCGGCGTGACCATTTTCCATCACGGCGGCACATGGGCGCTCAAAGGAGACGAGTATTTCGAAACGGTTGATTACGCCAACGAGAATACCACCAATCTCGTCAAGCACACCTTCAAGTTCACCGTCAAGCTCGAAGGCGATACGCTTACTCTGAATGGCGTTGGCAACCCTTGGAAGGAGGTCTGGAAACGCGCGAAATCAGACGTGACCAAACCACACAAATCTGATTCGACCTTACTGAAGGGGAAATGGAGCGGAAATGAAATCGGTGGGAAGGGTGCGGGCAGGACTTCTCTTGTTTTCCAAGAAGCAAGCCTCGAGTTTCACGGTGCAGACGCCAACGAATGGTACAAGGCTTCCTTTTCGGTATATGATACAACGCCGAATCAACTGGTGGCAGTAGTCACCGAGTGTTCGGTCCCCGAATATGTGGGCAGGACGAGTTACGCGATATACCAGATACAGAATGGGACGCTCACCATTACCGGAAACGAGCCGGGCGACCCTGTCGTGCCCGTGAGTTTCGACGCGCCGGGCGCTCGTAAGCTGGTATTAAGACGGGAGTAGGTGAGTTGGTTGGCGGGTTGATTTGTCCTCACTTTTGCGTGCGTCTCCATCCCAGCGCGGATAGATTGGCGCACGGAAATTGTTTACTGTGACTCAAGCGATGAAAACCTGCCTTGCCCTCTTCGTCCTTGGATGTTGCTGTGCGGCGGAGGCGCACATCGGAAGTCCGAACGTTTTTTTGGAGGACAAAGCCGGCGAATATCCCGTCCGCGTCGTCATTCGTCCGCCGAATGTCGTGCCCGGACTGGCCGAAATCACCGTGCGCGTGCAAGAGCCGGTTCAGCGCATCACCGTCCTGCCTGTGTTCTGGAGAGCGGGGCGCGAAGGCGCGCCGCCGCCGGACGTAGCCAGGCTCGTCCGCGGCGAAACCAATCTTTACTCGGCGGAACTGTGGCTTATGACGCCAGGCGCCTACAGTGTGGACGTGACCATCGAGGGTTCGCGCGGCAAAGGCACTCTGGTGGTCCCGGTGAACTCGATGGCAACCAATACACGCCCCATGTCCCGCACCCATGTCATCCTATTGTCGGCGCTGGCTGCGGTCCTGTTCCTCGGCGGGTTGAAGATTGCCGGAGCGATTTTCGGTGAGAGCCGTCTCGATCCGGGGGCGCTTCCTACAAGAAAAGACCGGTGGCGGGGACGCGTGGCAATGGCGCTGACCGCAGTCGTTCTCTCGCTCCTGGTTTTTGGCGGAAAGAAATGGTGGGACTTCGAAGACCGCAACTACCGGAACAATGCCCTCTACAAGCCGCTTCCCGTGTCGGCCCAGGTGCGCGCCGAACACGACCAACCCATTTTGAAAATCAACGTGGACGCTTCGGAACGTCGCGGCCGATGGACACCGCTCATCCCTGACCATGGCAAATTGATGCATCTCTTTCTGGTTCACGACGGGGAGCCGGGCGCCTTCGCCCATTTGCATCCAGTGCTCCGAAGTGAGGCAGAATTTGAAGTTCCACTGCCGCCGCTGCCCGCCGGCCAATACCACGGTTACGCCGATGTGACTCACGAAGACGGCTTTTCGGAGACGCTCATTGCCACCGCCGAAATCCCGCCTGCATCGCTCGCGATGAAAAGACTGTGGCTGGGAAACTCCGCGGAGCCGATCTGCTCAGCAGCGGTTGCGCAGATGCTGGCGACGAACCTGTTTTTTCCACCCGACCCGGACGATTCGTGGCAGATGGACAGCGGAGCGTCAGCGTCCTCACCGCAAAGAAAGCACCTTTCACAAGATGCAGCGCGACAGGTTGCAGATGCCAGCGGCGGCTACAAAATGATCTGGGAGAATCCCGAATCCATGACAAAGAATCTCGACGCTTCGCTCCGCTTCGAACTTCTCACACCCGACGACCAGCCCGCTCAGATCGAGCCTTATATGGGCATGCTCGGTCACGCCGTTGTGCGGCGGAAGGATGGGGGAGTTTTCGCGCATATTCATCCGGTGGGAACGTTTTCCATGGCCGCCCAGCAATTCTTCGTCAACGGCAAGCCGCCGAAACATTCCGCTTTGCCGGCGCAGCCGGGATTATTGGAGCAGTCATCGCTCGCACCGGAACTCCACGGCAGCCACACGAATCGGGCTGGCGTTGGAGTCGCTGGAGAAATCTCATTCCCGTACGCGTTCCCGGAACCCGGATCGTATCGCTTCTGGATTCAAATGAAATCGCAAGGCAGGATCCTGACAGGAGTATTTGACACTACCGTGACGGCGATGAAGCGATGAGCGAGACGGAGTTTTATGGCGGACCGGGCAACACCAACACGGTGCCAGGCTTAGACTCGTCGAAACCGACGTTGTCGCTACGACTTCGCGCGATAGGTAGGGGCGCTCTCAGAAAGCGCTCTTCGTCCTGGGACCAAAAGCTGGCGTGCAAGGGACTGCCCGCCTTACCTCTCCATCTAAATGGAGCTCGTATCCACCCTTCGGCATCCGTGTTTATCCGTGCCCATCCGTGGTTAAAAAATGGCTGGGTGTTGATCCACCTTCGCTCTGCGAGCTATGGCGGACGGGTGGTTGATTGTTGATGGAGGGCGCTCGCCAGGTTTTGACTCTCACAGCGCGGCAGTGCGGTACGGACAAATCTGAGCACTTTACTTGGAGGCGCATTTGTTCATAAATCTGAAGCCGTGCGGGCCTTGAAAGAGAGCAAGCTCTTCTCCGGACTGCTGGCTGCGCAATTGCAGGCTCTGGAGCAGACCGCTCAACTCAAAACCTACCGGGCCGGCGATCGCATCTTCGAGGAAGGACAACCGGGAGACGGCCTGTACATCATTGTCAAAGGCAAAGTCGCAATCAGCACCCTGATCGGGCAGGACCGACCCTTTGTGCTGGCCAATCTTGGCCCCGGCGACTTTTTCGGCGAAGTGGCCGCGCTGGTTGATCAGCCCCGGTCAACCACGGCCACTGCGGAGCAGAACACCGAGGTCTATCTCGTTCCGCAACAGGATCTGCTGGCACTTCTGGGCCGTTGGCCCGACCTGACCCTCGCGCTGTTGCAGGAATTCAACCTGCGGATTCGCGACCTTGACCGACGGTGCCTCCGGGAGATGGTCCAGGTCGAACTCCTGACGCTGATCGGGCACCTCGCCGAGTCGATCATTCAGGAGTTAAGAGTCCCTCTTGCCGTCATTGGTGACTCGGCGGAAGTAGCGACCGGAAGCGCGTCCACCCCGCAAATGCGCCAGACGGCCAAAAACCAGATTCTTACGCAGGTTGACCGGATGAGCACGCTGGTCAGCCAACTGTTGGTATTATCGCAAGGAGCGGCGTCGACGGCCGTTCTGGATAACGCTGATTGTGCGGCACTGGTAAAATCACTGATCGCCGCAATGCGTGCGGACATGGCGACGCAATGGGCGAATAATAAAAGCCCAGCCTGATTATGCCAAAGGAGCGTGCCGCGCAGATCGCTTGACCGAACGGGCGGCCATGGACTCGACAGCGCAAAGTAGTTGTCAGACAATCCATGGGCCCTTAAAAGATCACTATGAGCCATCACTGCGGACGCTACGAAACGTTCACGAACCGCCGCGACTTCCTGAAAAAGGCCGGCGCGGGCTTCGGCCTTCTGGCGTTGGCCGACCTGTTGCAAGGCGATGGCCTGCTGGCCGCCGACATCGAGCCGGCGCGGGCGCTCGACCCGATGACCCCGCGTGCGCCGCATTATCCGGCGAAAGCCAAGTCGATCGTCTGGTTGTTCATGGAAGGCGCGCCAAGTTCGGTGGACCTATTCGATCCCAAACCCGAACTCACGAAACGCGACGGACAGCGCATCGACATCAACGTGTTCAACGGAAATCCGGGGCCGCTGATGAAGTCGCCCTTCAGCTTCAAGCAATACGGCCAGTCCGGCGCGTGGGTTTGCGAGAAGTATCCGAATGTGGCGAAACACGTGGACGATTTCGCGTTCATCAAATCGCTCTACACCGAATCGAACGATCATGTGCCGGCGCTTTACCAGATCAACACGGGCATCGCGCGCCCCGGCTTTCCGAGCGCGGGCGCGTGGATTACTTACGGGTTGGGAAGTGAGAGCCGGAATCTTCCCGGTTACGTCGTGCTCGGCAACAGCCAGGGCGTCAAGGGCGGCCCGCTCAACTGGAGCGCCGGCTTTCTGCCGACGAGTTACCAGGGCACGTTGTTCCGTTCTTCGGGCGCGCCCATTCTCAACCTCACCCGGCCCGAGCACGTGACGCGCGACGATCAGCGGGCGCAACTTGATTTCCTCAAGCAGGTCAACACCGACCATCTCAAAGGGCACGCCGGCGAGCCGGACTTGCTCGCGCGCATCCAAAGCTTCGAACTGGCGTATCGAATGCAAATGGAGGCGAGCGATCTGACGGATTTCTCAAATGAGTCGAAGGAGACGCTTGAGCTTTACGGCCTTGACAAGGACGTGTCTAAGAACATCGGCACGAAATGTCTGATGGCACGGCGGCTGGTCGAACGCGGCGTGCGATTCGTCCAGGTTTACAGCGACGGCGAATGGGACGCCCACGCCGATCTCAAAGGAAATCACTCGCACCATTGCGCCTCAACCGACGTGCCCATCCACGGTCTGCTCACCGATCTGAAACGCCGCGGTCTCTGGGACAGCACCCTGGTAATCTGGGGCGGTGAGTTTGGCCGCATGCCCGTCTCACAGGGCAATGGCGGCCGCGACCACAACCCGAATGGCTTCATGGCCTGGATGGCGGGCGCGGGAATCAAAGGCGGCGTGAGTTACGGCGAGACGGATGAAATCGGCTACAAGGCCGTGAAAGACCGCGTCAGCGTCCATGACCTTCACGCGACGATGCTTCACCTTCTCGGCATGGACCACAAGAAGCTCACCTACCTCCACAATGGCCGACGCTATCGCCTCACCGACGTGGCGGGCGAGGTCATTGAGAAACTTCTGACCTGATCAAAGTCCCTCCCCATGAACCTCGTAGCAGCCGACGTGAGGAGGCTCATTCTATTTCGGCTGAAGGAAGTTGGAGCCTCCTCACGTCGGCTGCTACGGTTCAGGGGGTTCAATGCGCGAAGATTTAGTGTCGCCACCTTACATCGAATTCTTTCGCGAATGACCTGGCGCAACATCTCCCTGGCGTTGTCGCTGGTGATGGCGTCGGGCGTTTTCAGCGCGGAGTCCGACGGCGTCACACCGTGGCGACAGGACCAGCCGCCGAATCCGCCTCTTTCGACGATCGCGGGCGCATCTGGATCACGGAGAGTATCGAGTACCCGCGCAAGTCGGCCGGCGTCGGTCGCGATCGGGTGAAGGTTCTTGAAGACACGGACGCGGATGGCCGCGCTGACAAAGTTACAGTCTTTGCCGATGGGTTGAACATTCCCACGGGCGTGGCGATTGGCTACGGCGGAGTGTGGGTGCTCAACGCGCCGGACCTGCTCTTCCTGCGCGAGAAGGACGGCAAGGAGATCAGTCGCGAGGTGGTGCTCACAGGTTTTGGCCGCACCGACACACACGAGTTGCCGAATTCATTGACGTGGGGACCGGACGGATGGCTCTACGGATTGAACGGCGTGTTCAATCAGAGCCGCATTCGCTCGAACAACGGCAAGGAATACAAATTTAACTGCGCGCTCTGGCGGGTGCACCCGCGCACGCGCGAATTCCAAATCGTCTCTGAAGGCACCAGCAATCCTTACGGCCTCGCGTGGGACACCGAGGGCAGCGCGATTGTCGAGGCGTGTCATTGGGCGAACGATCATCTCTTTCATTTCGTCGAGACCGGCCATTACCAGCGGCAGGCGGGCGCGTTCCCGTCGTTCACAATTCCGATCGGCTCGATCACGGACCACGGCCATCAGAAGACGGCCTATTGCGGCCTGACATTTCTGGACACGGACGCGTATCCGTCGCAGCTCCGCGAGCGCATTGTCGTTGGCAACATTCACGGCGGCGCGCTCAATGTGGACCGGTTGCAACGTGACGGGGCAACTTACCTGGCGAAGGGTGAAGCGGATCTTTTCACTGCGAACGATGCCTGGTGCATGCCGGTGGCGTTGAAGATCGGGCCGGACGGATGTCTTTACATCCTCGACTGGTATGATCGCTATCATTGCTCGCAGGATGCCGCGCGCGATCCCGGGGGTGTGGACCGGCTCAAAGGTCGGCTCTATCGACTGCGCTACAAGGACACGCCGCGCGCACCGAAGATCGACCTCGCGAGTGAGAGCGACGATGACCTGACCGCGCGGCTGGCGAGCGGGAACATTTATTTCCGCGAAACAGCGCAGCGGATTCTGACGGAGCGGCTGGGGAGCGCAGCCGCCCCGGCTGCATCGGTCGGCGCCTCGCCGACCGAACCCGGTGGACGACGAAGGTTCGGCGAGGGCGCCGAACCCGGCACGCGAGGGCGCGTGCGCTCCCCGGAACTGCGTGCAAAACTTGAGAAGCTCGTTCTCAGCGCCACGCCCCTCACCCCTTCCCTCTCCCCCTCGGAGGGGGAGAGGGTGGCCGAAGGCCGGGTGAGGGGGCTCACTTTGAAATCCGAAAATGATCAGAGCCTCGTTACCTCGGCTGCTACCGCCATCGAGCGCAAAGCGCGGCTGCACGCGTTGTGGGCGCTCATAGGCAGCGGCGCGCTTGAACCCACGTTTCATCTGAAGGTGCTCGCGCATTCCGACCCCGCCTGCCGCGCGTGGGGTGTTCGCGCGGCGGGAAATTTCGGCAAGGTGTCGTCGGCAATTCGTGAGAAGGTCGCGGCGCTCGCGCATGATCCCTCGGCAGACGTGCAACTCCAGGTCGCCATCGCTTCGCGCAAAATCAACGGCCTCGACGCGCTCCCCATCCTGAGTGAGGTGCTCGAGCATTGTGGCCAGGACAAACTCATTCCGTCTATCGCGTGGAACAATCTGCATCCGCTCCTGGAAACCGGCAGCGCGACGTTTGTGTCTTCGGTCAGGTCGAAAGAACGTTTGTCGCCTGCTCTGGCCACTCTCTCGCCGCGGATGGTTGAACGCATCCTGAGCGCGCGCAAACCCGATGCGGCATCCGTCGCGGCGCTCGTCAAGTTCGTTGCCGACCGGGACGGCCAGCGCGCCAGGGAATGCTTGTCGGCGGTTTCGTCGAAGCTCACCGCGTTGAGCGAGCCGGTCACTCTCGAACTCAAGGCAGAACTGAAACCGGTGCTGCAAGAGCTTCTCTCGCGCGAGACCGACACGCCGATTTTATTGAGTGCGAAACTGCTTGCGGCCAGGCTCGGCCTTGCCCAGGTCGATCCCGCCGCGGTTCGCACGCGATTCACCGCCGCCGACCAACCTGAAGCCATGCGATTGCAAGCGCTGGATGCGCTCATTGCCTTTCGTGATCCGGACTTGCTTACCGTGTTGCCGGAAATATTGGCGTCCGGCCCGCCGCAATTCATTCGGCGTATCTTCGTCGCCCTGGGGCGCATTGAAGATCCGAAACTTGCGGACGTTCTTCTCGGCGAATACGCGAAACTCGCGCCCGAACTGAAGCCGCTGGCGATTGATTTGATCATGCAACGCGAGACATGGGCGCGAAAACTTCTCGATGCCGTGCTTGCGAACAAGCTGCCCAAAGGCGTGCTCAACGCGAATCATCTCCGAAAGATTCTGGAGAGCAACGATCGCGACGCGCTCTGGGCCGTTGAGAAAGCGTTCGGCAGGATTCGTGAGGAGCGAAATCCCGAGCGCGAGAAAGTTGTCGCTGAAATGGGCGTGTTTTTCCGCGAGCACATCGGCGATCCGCACCGCGGCCAGACCGTCTTCCGCAATTTGTGCGCGCAATGCCACACGATTTACGGCGAAGGCGGGAAGGTCGGGCCGGACATCACGGCGAACGGCCGCGCCTCGTTCGAACAATTGCTTTCGAATGTGTTCGATCCGAGCCTCGTTATCGGTCCGGGATATGAGGTCACGACCGTCGTCACGAAGGACGGGCGCAAT
>QHOP01000428.1 GCA_003219345.1 Verrucomicrobiota bacterium | reverse complement strand
TGCCGTTGAAGCCGGCTCGCACGCTGGCAACGGCATCGTGACGGGTGATCTGGCCGCAGCCGATGAGCCAAAGCCATCGGCTCGCGCGCTGCGCCGCCGCGCATCGTCGCGGCTCGCAAGCGATGAAACAATCCGTCCATTCCGCGGCCAGCTGCATCAGCCGGGCCAGCGAGGATTCCGGAAAGTGATGCAGAAATAAATTTGTCGCAATCAGATCAACCTGACTGATTGAAAGTCGCGCCAGCCAGTCCAATACGTTCGCTTCGATCGCTTGTACGCGCCATGACAGCGTTTCGAATTGACGGCAAGTCTCCGCGCTGACGATCGCGCGCTGGTCCACCAGCGCGACTTCGACATTGCGCCAGCGAGGAAAGAGTCGGCGCGCCACTCGCAGCATCAATGTTCCATCGCCAGCGCCTAAATCCACGATTTGCTTTGGCGGCCGGTCTCGAAACGCTTCGCGCGAGGCCGCGGCGATGACGCGAGCATTGCCCATCCAGGCATTCACGCGCCGCAAATCCCGACGCGAACGAATCGCTCGGGAATCGCCGGCCGGCAACTCGTCCAGCCATTCCGGTTCGATCTGGCGGTCCATGCGAGCCAACCCGATGATGGAGGATTGGAGTTGTGTCCTGCACACCGCGCAAACCATCGCTCCACCTTCCTCTTACTCCACCTCCAACAATGCCCCGTGGCAACTGAATCCTGCACCGAATGACGACATCCACCAGAGTCCACCAGGCGCATTGTCCGCCAGCGCCGTTTGCAGCACAAACAACACAAAAGGGCTGCTCAAGTTGCCGAACTCGCGCAGCACGGCCGCGCTTCGTTCCAACTGTTGCTGCGCCAATCCGAGCCTTTCCTGCATCGCCAGCAGCACATCGCGTCCACCCGCGTGCATGATCCAGGCAGAAATTTGTCCGGATGGCACGCCGGCTTTGCCCACCACCTCGGAAAAAACCCGCGCGGCGTGCTTGGCGGCGAGCGACGGCACTTGTCGGGAGAGTATGTTTCGCAACATGCCGTCTCGCTGTTCGAAGCGGAGATAATCGCGGTGTTCCGCGCTCAGAATTGAACCCGCCGTTTTCCATTCGACGCGACGGCGATTGGGATTTGGTTCGCGGGTCAGGACCGCGGCCGCCGCACCGTCGCCGAACAGACAGGCGCTGATGAGCACGCCCGGATCATTGTCGAGATAGAACGCCGCGCTGCACACCTCGACGCAAATCGATAACACATTTTCGCAGCGTTTCGCGGCCAACAACGCTTCGGCGGTCCGCAGGTTTGGCAACGCCGCGCCGCAACCCTGCCCGACCAGATCCAGCGTGAGCACGTCCGCTCTCAAACCGAGTCGTTCGCTCACGTAACTGGTAAGGCCGGGACACAAATAACCGGTGCATGTGCTGATGATCAACGCGTCGAAATCGTCGGGGCCAAGCCCCGCGTCCGTCAGCGCCCCCGTCGCGGCCTGCGTCGCCAGCGCGGGCGCGTGCCGGACGAACCGGGCGTGCAAGGCTTCAGGGTTGAGGTCGAATGCCTCGGTCAACGGGTCCAGCGCCAGATGCCGCGTGTCGATGCCATTGTCGCCCAACAGGACTTTTTTCAGAATTACTTTCGAGCGGCTCCTCAGAAGTGAAAATGGTTCAGCGACCTGGAGCGCTTCCCAGCAATCCCGTTGTCCGTAACGGCGCGGCGGCGCGGCGGTGCTCAGTCCCGTGATAAACATGATACAATTTACTCGAGCGAATAGTCGCGCACCAGTTTGGATCGCAGTATTTTCTTTGCAAACCGACTCTGAGTTACGACGTTTGCCGGCACGGGCGGGTTCCCGTTGGCAGTGTCCTGATTCACTCGGGGTAGCGCCGGCGCTGCGTGCCAGATTTCGAGCCACAGGCTCGACGCCACAACAAATTGAGACGTTACCTTCCCGATTGCTCGTTTGACGGTCGACAGGTTCTGCCTGTAGATTGGTCCTGCTTATGAAAGGCGCCACGAACATCGTGCTGTATGACGACCAATGCCCGATGTGCACGTTTCAGATGCGCGTGCTGACGTGGCTCGACTGGGTCAATGTCACGACCCTGCTGCCCATGTCCGATCCGCGCGTGGCCGAGGTCGCGCCGGGCTTGACGCGCGAGGATTTGTCAGCCGCCATTCACTGCCTGGCGAAAGACGGGAAAAGGTATCGCGGCGCGCGCTGCGTCCGCTATGTCGGAATGCGAATGCCGTTGCTCGTGCCGCTGGCACTGTTCCTGTGGATTCCCGGTGTGATCTGGATAGCGGAAAAAATTTACGCCTGGGTCGCCCGCAACCGCTACCTCCTCAGCCGCCTCTTCGGGTGTAAGGAAGCATGCGCCCTCCTGCCGCAGCGCGAGCGGCGCAACGAAAAGGAAATTCAAACTGCGGACAGCAAGACCTGACACGTGACGCATCGGGTGCTTCGGTAGCAGACCTTGAACTCGGAAGACAATTCTAAAACGGTGGGGCGAGAGTCCGCTCGAGCCCTGACTGGCTTCCGGCTCCGCGGGACGGCAAGTCTCCGACGAAATTCCGCTCCGCTGATCCCAACGATTGTTTGAGCTTCCAAGCCCGACTTCAACACGCGCTGGAACTAACCCGCAAAGAACTTCTGGCCGCGCGCACGTCTGACGGCCACTGGGCTGGCGAGCTTTCCAGCAGCGCGCTCTCCACCGCCGCCGCCGTCTGCGCGCTGGCCGTCGTTGAGAAGAAACACGATCCTTCACTCCGCACTCCGCACTCCGCACTCCGCGTTTCCAGGGGCCTCGACTGGCTCGCGCGCAACGTCAATGCCGACGGCGGCTGGGGCGACACACCGCTTAGTCTCAGCAACATCAGCACCACGACGCTGTGCTGGGCGGCGTTCGGTGTTGTGCCTGGGGCCGATGGAAAATATCGCGCCGTCGTGAAAGGGGCGGAGACCTGGCTGACACAACGCGCGGGAGGAACCGGGCCTGATCAACTCGCGCCGGCGATCGTGAAACGCTATGGCAAAGACCGGACGTTCTCGGCGCCGATTCTCACAACGTGCGCGTTGAGCGGGCGGCTTGGCACAGGGACAGCGGCGTGGAAATGGGTTTTGCCGTTGCCCTTTGAACTGGCCGCGCTGCCACACCAATTCTTCGCCGCGCTTCGCCTGCCCGTCGTGAGCTATGCCCTGCCCGCGCTCATCGCCATCGGCCAGGCCAGGCATCATCATCTTCCATCGCGGAATCCATTCGCCCGACTCGCCAGAAATCTCACGCGAAAACGAACCCTCAAGGTTTTGACGGACATCCAGCCGTCGAGCGGCGGTTTCCTCGAAGCCACGCCGCTCACCAGTTTCGTGGTGATGAGTTTGGCGGGCAGCGGACAAGTGAATCATCCCGTGACGAAAAAGGGAGTTGACTTTCTGCTCGCCTCTGCGCGCGAGGATGGCAGTTGGCCCATCGACAGCAACCTTGCGACCTGGGTCACGTCGCTTTCGGTCAATGCGTTGTTTTCGAGGAGCGCAAGCGACTCGCCTGCGGTTTCCGGCGGCCCGCCCGAAACTCTTTTCACCAGCCGCGAGCGGGGCCGCATACGCGATTGGCTGCTGAAACAACAGTATCGCAAAGTGCATTCCTACACTCATGCGGCGCCGGGCGGATGGGCGTGGACCGATCTGCCCGGCGGCGTCCCGGACGCGGACGACACCGCCGGCGCGCTGTTGGCACTGAAGAAACTTCTGCCAGGTGACGCGGCGCCCAACGGGAACCAAACGCACAAGACGCCTGACCCGTCCTTCGGACACCCTCTCCCCTCGTCCGACGAGGGGAGAGGGCGGGGTGAGGGGCGCATCCACTCTGTTGACGATGACGACACGCTCCGCGCAGCGGTTGCCGGGAGTAAATGGCTGCTCAATCTGCAAAACTCTGACGGAGGCATACCGACGTTTTGCCGCGGCTGGACAAACCTGCCTTTCGACCGCAGCGCCCCGGACCTGACCGCGCACGCCTTGCGCGCATGGAACGCGTGGTTGCCCGAATTGCCGGAGCGATTGCGACGTCGTGTTCGGCAGGGGATGGAAAACGGTCTGCGCTACCTTACCCGCACTCAACGGCCTGACGGCGCATGGCTTCCGCTCTGGTTTGGCAATCAATACGCGCCTGACGAAACGAACCCGGTTTACGGGACGGCGCGGGTTTTGATTGCCTTGGCGGACTTAGTAGGACAGGCATCCTGCCTGTCTCAATCAGGCGGCTCGAATTCGCGGCCGCTGGCGGGGGAACGAACAAAGTCTTTTGAGACAGGCAGGATGCCTGTCCCACTTTTGTCCGCGATCGCGCGCGGCGTCGAGTGGCTGCTGTCGGTTCAAAAGAGCGACGGAAGCTGGGGCGCGCCGGGCGAAGGCCTGTCATCGGTTGAAGAAACCGCCTTGGCAGTCGAGGCGCTGGCCGGAGTCGCCGAATGGAGTTCAGGGGCGGCAACATGCCGGCCCTCCCGCGTTGACGGGAGGGACGCCGTGTCGGCGTCCCTGATCTTGGATGCGCGCTCCGCTCGCGAGGCCGCGCTAAAGGGCGCGACCTGGCTGATTGAAAAAGTGGAGACCGGCGAATGGAAGCAACCGTCGCCGATCGGTTTCTACTTCGCGAAGCTCTGGTATTACGAACGGCTCTATCCGCAGATTTTCACCGTCGCGGCGCTGTCCAGAGTAGCAAGCACGCTGACTCCGCAAACGAATCTGTCGCGCGACTAATCCTTCCAAAAGAGCCTTGAATCTGGTGGTATGAAACCAAGCCAAAGCTAAGCTTTCGAAAATTTGGTTTTCATTATAGCAACCGTGCCATTGAGGAAAATCAATCGAAGGCGTCCGGTTTATGAAGATGCTATTCTCTTCGCCTCAAAGTGCAGAGGTGGGGCTACTAAAGGATTTGTTGGACAAGGCTGGCATTCCCTGCGAAGTCCGCAATGAGAACGCGTATTCGAATTTCCCTGGAGCCGCTTTCTATCCCGAACTGTGGATTTTGAACGACGACGATTTTGCAAAAGCCTCCCAAATACGCGACACTCTGTGCGGCACATCCTCCGAGAACCTTGATTCGTGGGTTTGTCCTGCCTGCGGAGAGAAATCGGAAGGGCAATTCAGTTCGTGCTGGAAATGTGGAGCCGACCGGAGCGCTGATACGAAGTGACACACCTTTTGGGGACAAGAAGGCTTCGTTTCTGAAATGAATCGGGAATGATATCGCGTTCATTGGCATGGTCGGCGGTGAAAGTGACGAGCACGAATTTCGCACCGTTCGGCAGTTCGATGTAAGCGGCGTCGTGGCGCGTTTCGCTGGTCCAGCCCGCTTTCGACCAGAGCTTCGCGCCCGGCGGCAGCGCGGGACCGGTGAAGCCGTGCGCCTGGTCGTCGGGGTCGTCGCTTTTGCCGAACGGGTCGCGCTTCAACAACTCCATCATCTCCGCGCAGCGCTTTGCCGTCACGGCTTTGCCGGTGACGATTTCGGACAGCAGCCGCGCGGTAGCGTCGGTGGTGAGCAGGTTGCGGCCCGCCTTGAACGCTTTGCTGGCCTGCGTCTCGCGGCCATAGGGGCCTTCGCACCACGGTTTCTTGTTCACGTTGATGTTCGTGTAACCGAGCGAGGCGTAGTAGCGGTTCACCGCGTCGCGCTTGTCCGCCCACAACTTCAACTCGTCGGGAGGCAACTCCGGCCCGCTGGTCGTGCCGGTCAGCACGTCCACGACGTAATGCGTCGCTTCGTTGAAGGACCGAACGATCATGTCGCGCAGGGCGCGGCGTAGTTCATCGGTGTCCTGAAGCTTGCCGTCCTCGAGCCAGCGATGAACCGCGACGAGGTAAAACAATTTCACGACGCTCGCCGGATAAATCTGCGCGTTGCCGCGATAGCTCGCGCGGACGGGATGCTGCGGGTCGCGCAGGTCCACGAGTGTGACGGCGATCTGGTCGGGCTTGAGTTGTTTGTCGGCGAACTTTGAGAGTGTCTGGTGGACGGCGCCGTCCACGAGCGCCTGCAATTGCCTGGCGCGAGTGGCGTCCGAAAGGGTGCCAAGGTCCTGGGCCGAAGCGGAGGGGAGCGTGAGCGCAAGAACAGAAGCGAGGATGCCGGCGCAACGGAAGGCGTGATTCATACGGCATTATTGGACCACGGATGGACGCAGATGAACATGGATTTACTCATGGGACGGCTGGATGGGCCACAATTTCTTTCCCCTCACCCCGGCCCTCTCCCCCGTTGGAAAAATGAATCTCCTCACGTCGGCGGCTACGACCCGGCCTTCCGCAGGAATCGCATCATGGAGTCGCCGTGCCTGAGCATTTTCGCTTCTGCCCAAATGTCCGGCCCGTCCAGCGTGTCGCGCCGGGCATGGCCGAGGACGAACAAACCGCCGGCCGCGAGCAGGGACGGAAGATTCGAGTTGTCCAGCAACTGTTGCGCGAAGGAGGTGGAGCGACGCCCGACGTTTTTTTCGCCGTAAGGCGGGTCGGCGAAAATTAAATCGAACCGTTGACCGGCGGCGGCCAGTTGCGCCAGCGCGGTGAAGGCGTCCTGAACCCGGACTTCGACGCGCGCCGCATCAAGCTGTGCAGTCGCGAGGTTCTGTCGCAGAAACCCGGCGTGGCGATTGGATTTTTCCACGCAGACGGCGTGCGCGGCCCCGCGGCTCAGGCACTCGAGACTGAGCGCGCCGGTGCCGGCGAACAACTCCAGCACGCGCGCGCCTTCCACACGCGCGCCGAGGCTGTTGAACACGGCCTGGCGGACGAGGTCGGGAGTGGGGCGGACATCAAACCCCTTGGGCACTTTGAGCAGCCGTCCGCCGGCAGTTCCACCGATGATGCGCATGCGAGTATTATGAAATCCGAGTCATCGAAAAGGCAGGAAATTTTACCACCTGGCCCGACAGACCAGCGATGGACCGGAGAAAGAAATTCGTTTGGCAAATCAAGCCGTTCTCGCTATCAAAATGCGATGAATTCACCCCGGTCGCTCGCCAGCCCGCATAGCTCGCCCGGCAGCGCCATTCGTAATGCCTTTGTGGCCTCTGTCTTTTACGGGTTTTCTTGGCCAGTAAATGGCTTGTAATTTGCTTTAAGTCGCACCGATGAAATCCGCCTTTCGTTTGCATCTGTGGATGTTTTGTCTGTTGGTCCTGGCTCGTTCGGCCACTGCGCAGGTGATCATCAGCGAGTTCATGGCGGACAACAAGAAAACGCTCGCCGACGAAAACGGCCAATACCCCGACTGGGTAGAGATTTACAACACCAGCGCCGGCACGGTGAACCTGAACGGCTGGTCGCTGACCGATGATCCGACGCGGCAAGCGAGGTGGTTCTTTCCGGCCACCAATCTGACGGCCAAAGGTTTCATGGTCATCTTCGCGTCCGGGACCAACCGCGCCGTCCTGGGTCAGCCGTTGCACGCCGATTTCAGCCTGAAGGCGAGCGGCGAATATCTGGCGCTGGTGAAACCGGACGGAACGGTTGCCTCGGAATTTGCGCCGACGTTTCCACAGCAGTTCCCCGACGTTTCTTACGGACTTGGTCAGGATGTGCGCACGAACAGACTCGTGGCGTCGGATGCCCAGGCGAAGGTTCTCATCCCAAGCGGCGGCACGCTCGGTCTGACGTGGACACAGACCGCTTTTAACGATTCAAGCTGGAACAGCGGCGCGACCGGGGTGGGTTATGAAACGGCCGTGGCAGGTTTCGCGGTTTACAATTATGTGGCGAACGTCGGCGTGTGCGACTTGACGACCGCCGAGGGCGTCATTAGCGACCCGTCGCAGCAATCGGGCGTGTATGCGGAAAACACGCTGGTGATCAATTACCTGAACACCGTCAGCTCGGCCCATTATGGCAACGACAACACGTTTCCGGGGCTCACCATCGGCCTTGACCAGGACAATTACGCGCTGGAAGCCACGGCCACCATCACCATCCCCGGGCCGGGCGACTGGACGTTCGGCGTGAACAGCGATGATGGTTTCGGCCTGACGATCGGCAGTTTCAGCATCTCGTATCCGAACCCGCGCGGTCCCGGCGATACGCTCCAGACCTTCGCTTTCCCCGCGGCCGGCGATTACGCCCTGCGTTTGGTTTTCTACGAATGCGGCGGCGGCTCGGAAGTGGAATTATTCGCGGCCCAGGGCAGCTATGCGGTTTGGGACCCGACCACCTTCCGCCTCGTCGGCGACGCCGCGAACGGCGGTCTGACAGTGAAAGCGCCGGTGGTGGCCGGCGGCGGCGGCGCGACCAGTTACCGCCCCTTCATCAACACCGACGTGCAATCGCAGATGAACGGCATGAACTCCACAGCCTACATTCGTGTTCCTTTCCAGGTGCCGAACCCGGCGTCGCTGCAATCACTCACCCTGCGCATGAGGTACGACGATGGTTTTGTGGCCTGGTTGAACGGGCAGGAGGTCGCGCGCCGCAACGCGCCGGCTGCTCCACAGTGGAATTCAGCCGCGACAAACTCGCATCCGAATTACCAGGCGCTGGTCTTCGAGGAGATCAATATCTCGGACCATTTGAACGCGCTGCGGAGCGGGAACAACGTGCTGGCCATTCAAGGACTGAACCAGAGCAGCAGCGACACCGATTTTCTGATTGTGCCGGAATTGGCGGAATACCAGATCACCGCGCTGACCAATCACTACTTCGCAACGCCGACACCGGGCGGACCCAACGGCGCCGGCTTCTACGCGTTTGTCGCGGACACAAAATTCGACCATGACCGCGGCTTTTACGATGCGGCATTCAGTCTCTCCATCACCACCGCCACGGACAATGCCACGATCATCTACACGACCGACGGCTCGATTCCAACCCTGGGCAATGGCACCACGTACACCGGGCCGATTTCAATCAGTGGCACCACGGTCGTCCGCGCCGCGGCGTTCAAAGACGGCTTCGAGCCGTCGGGCGTTGACACGCAAACCTACATTTTTCTGAACGACGTGATTCGCCAGTCGCCGAACGGCGAGACGCCGCCAGGCTGGCCGGACAGTTGGGGCGCAAACGTGGTGGACTACGGTATGGACCCGGACGTGGTGGATGATCCGGCTTACAGCGGGGAAATCATCAACGACCTCAAATCGGTCCCGACCTATTCCATCGTGACCGAATCGCCGAATCTGTTCGACCCGTCCACGGGCATTTATGCGAACGCGAGCCAGGACGGCATCGCCTGGGAACGGCCCGCTTCGATTGAATTGATTTATCCCGACGGCACGAAAGGTTTTCAAGTCAATGCCGGCATCCGCATTCGCGGCGGGTACAGCCGCAGCCCAGGCAATCCGAAGCACGCGTTCCGCTTTTTTTTCCGGCAGCAATACGGCGCGTCGAAGCTGAAGTTTCCGGCGTTCGCGAGCCAGGGCGGCGTGGACACGTTCGACGGCTATGACCTGCGAACGTTTGAAAATTACTCGTGGAGTTTCGAAGGGGACTACCGGTTCATCGGCCTACGCGACCAGTTCTCGCGCGACACTCAATACGCCCAGGGCCAGCCGGCCGAGCGCGGGGATTTTTACCATCTTTACATCAACGGGCAGTATTGGGGCCTTTACAACACCGCCGAGCGGCCCGAAGCCGCGTACGGCGAAAGTTACTTTGGCGGCAACAAAGAGGATTACGACGTCGTGAAGGTGGACACGGGCGCCGGCTACACGATTTTCGCCACGGACGGCAACATGGGTGCCTGGACCCGGTTGTGGATGGCGGCGACGAACGGGTTTGCCAACAACGCCGACTATTTCAAGGTCCAAGGACTGAACCCGGACGGCACACCCAATCCGGCCTACGAGAACCTGCTCGAGGTGGACAATCTCATTGACTACATGCTGGTGATCTTCTTCACAGGGAATATCGACGCGCCGATCTCCGCGTTCATTGGCAACACCAATCCGAACAACATGTTTGCGGTGCGCAATCGCACGGGCCTCTATGGCGGCTTTCGCTTCTTCGCTCACGACTCCGAGCACACGCTCCTGCACGAGTCCTCGCTGGGCAACAATGACGAACTTCACCGGGACCGCACCGGGCCGTTCCCGGCCGGCGATCCGACCCAGCAGGGCGCCGCGGCCGCGCTGGCCCGGAGCAATCCCCAATACATTTTCACGCGGTTGACGGGCAATGCCGAGTTCCGCTTGCGCGTGGCCGATCACGTTCAGAAGCAGTTTTTCAATGGCGGCGCGCTGACGACGGAAGCCTGTCGCGCGCGGTTCTTGACCCGGAGCAACGAAATCTACGGCGCGGTGGTTGGCGAGTCAGCGCGCTGGGGCGATGCCAAACGGGCAACGCCACGGACGCGCGACGTGGATTGGGTCACCGAAATGAATCGCGTCTATGGCGACTACTTCGGCCAACGGCCGGGGATTGTGCTCGGCCAGCTTCAGGCGAAGGGCTGGTCGCCGGCCGTCACGGCCCCGTCCTTCAACCAGTTCGGCGGCAATGTGCCTTACGGTTTTCAACTGACCCTGAGCGCGCCGGCGGGGACGATTTACTACACACGGGACGGTTCGGACCCGCGGCTGACGGGCGGGGCGGTTTCGCCAACGGCGCAGATTTATAGCGGGCCGCTCACGCTCAACCAGAGCGCGCAGATCAAGGCGCGGGTGCTCAGTGGCGGCGTTTGGAGCGCGCTGAGCGAGGCGACGTACTACATCATTCAGAATTTCACCGGCCTGCTGCTCACCGAAATCATGTATCACCCACCCAACACGACGAACTACGACGGCGACGCCTTTGAGTTCATCGAATTGAAAAACGTCGCCGGCACGAACCTCGAACTGAGCGGGGTGCGTTTCGCCAACGGGATCAGTTACGCCTTCCCGGTCGGCACATTCGTTGCGCCTGGCCAATTCATGGTTCTGGCCGGCAATCCGACGGCGTTCGCGAGCAAGTATCCCGGCGTGCCTGTGGCTGGCGTTTACACGAACAATCTTTCCAACAGCGGCGAGACGGTGACGTTGGTTCATGTCACAGGCGCGCCGATCTTCTCGGTGAACTATGGCACGCGCCCGCCCTGGCCATCCTCTCCGGATGGAGCCGGCTTTTCATTGGTTCCAGTCAATCCCAATTTGAATCCTGACCCGAACAATGCGCTGAATTGGAGGGCGAGCACCGTTATTGGCGGTTCGCCCGGCGCGGACGATCCGCTTTCGGGGATCGGGAGAATTCTAATCAACGAGGTCCTCACGCACACTGACCTGCCTCAACTCGACTCAATCGAACTGTTCAATCCCAATTCAACCAACGTGGACATCGGCAACTGGTATTTGACCGACCAACGCACCGTGCCGCAGAAATTCCGCATCCCCGCTCCGAAAGTCCTTCCCGCGGGCGGCTACCTTGTGTTCACGGAAAACGATTTCAACGCCAATCCGGACGCGACGAACGGCTTCCGGCTTGATTCGCACGGCGAGGAAGTTTACCTCTACTCGGCGGATGCGAACGGGAACCTGACCGGTTACAGCGACGGTTTCAGTTTTGGCGCGGCGCAAAACGGAGTGACCTTTGGCCGCTACGTCATCAGCACCGGCGCGCCGCAATATCCGGCGCAAATCGTCAACACTCTGGGAGGGACGAACGCCGGGCCGCGTGTCGGGCCGGTGGTCATCAACGAAATCCGTTATCACCCGGCGCCGGGCGATGCAGAGTTCATCGAGCTGAAGAGCATCACCAACGCGCCGGTGAAACTTTATGACCCGAATTATCCCACGAACACGTGGCGGTTGCATGGCATCGGCTTCGATTTCCCGACCGGCGCTGAAATCGCGCCCAACGGCCTGTTGCTGGTCGTCGGCAGTGATCCCGCGGCGTTTCGCGCCCAATACGGCGTGCCCGCCGGCGTGCCGGTCTTCGGGCCGTTTCCCGGCGCGCTGCAGGACGGCGGCGAGACGGTGGCGTTGCAACGCCCGGACGCCCCCGACCTCGACACCAACACGGGGGCGATATTCATTCCATACATCGATGTGGATGTGATGCGTTATGATAACAAAGCGCCGTGGCCGACGAATGCGGACGGCTATGGGCCCTCGCTCGAGCGACTCAACGCCGCGGCCTACGGCAATGATCCCATCAACTGGCGCGCCAGTCCCGGCGCAGCGTCGCCCGGTCTCGAAAATACCGGCAACCGACTGCCCGTTGTGAACGCCGGACCGGACCAATCTTTCGCTGGAACCAACTTCCCTTTGGCGGTCGCGCTGAACGGCACGGCGAACGACGATGGCCAGCCGAGTCCGCCCGGCGCGCTGACGCTGGCCTGGAGCCAGGTCAGCGGACCCGGCACGGTGTGGTTCAGCAACCCGAGCCAGTCGAACACGACCGTCAATTTCCCGGGTGTCGGCACGTATGTGCTGCGCCTGACCGCCAACGACGGCGCGTTGCAAGCCAGCGACGATTTGACCGTCACGATTCAGCGTTCGCCGTCCGCGGTCACGTTCATCGCGAAAGGTTCGGTCTGGAAATATTTGGATGACGGCTCGGACCAGGGCACGGGGTGGACTTCGCTCGCGTTCATCGACAGCGCGTGGGCTTCAGGCCCGGCGCCTCTGGGATACGGCGACGCAAATGGTCAGTTACCCGCCACGACGACCGGATACGGACCGGACGCGAACAACAAATACGTCACTACCTATTTCCGGCGCGCCTTCACGGCGTCCAACCCGGCATCCGTGACCAGTCTGAACGTGAGCGTCCAGCGCGACGACGGCGCCGTGGTTTATCTCAACGGCGTCGAGGTCTTTCGCAGCAACATGCCGAACGGGCCGATTGACTATCTGACGTTTGCCTCCATGGTCGTTGGCGGCACGGACGAGATAACTTTTTTTCCGCAAGCGGTCGATCCTTCTCTTCTGGTGAATGGCTCGAACGTTCTGGCCGTTGAAATTCATCAAGCCAATGCCGGCAGCAGCGACATCATTCTCGACCTTGAGTTGTCCGGCTCCGCCTTCCCCCCGAATCAAGTGCCGTCAGCCAACGCAGGTCCCGACCAATCCATTACGCTTCCCGCGAGCGCGACGCTAAAGGGCACAGCGAGCGACGATGGTCTGCCCATTCCTCCGGGACTCCTTACGTTCGGATGGACGAAGTTCAGCGGGCCAGGGACGGTGACGTTCGCCAACGCCAACGCATTGAACACAGCGGCGGGCTTTTCGACCGCAGGCGCCTACGTGCTGCGACTGACCGCTAGCGACGGCGCATCGTCCGCCAGCGATGACATAACCGTGGCAGTCAACGGGCAGGTCCAGCCGCCGTTGCACATTGATTCGGTTGACTGGTCGAGCGGAACATCATCGGTTTTGCAAATCCGTTTCACCGCCGTCGCGGGGCAGACTTACACGGTGCAATACCGCGATTCCTTGAGCGCCGGCGGTTGGTTGAAGCTCGTCGACGCACAGGCCGTCGCTCAAACAGTGGAAGTCACGGACCCAACGGTCACCAACTCGACCACGCGCTACTATCGCATCGTGACGCCGCAACAGTAGTGAACGGTCAGAGTGAACCGGATGAACCGCAGGCGCCGATCAAGTGTTGTTTGAGTTTTCAACCACGGATGGACACGGATTCACACGGATAAAGAAGGTAGGGCGCGTCCGTCCCCTGCGCGCCGAACCTTCAATGGCACTCTGGGGCGCGCCCGGAGTGACGCGCCCTACTGCCAACCAAGAAAACCGTGCGGGTTCGAGAGGAAGTTCTCCCCCTCCGGAACTCCTGAACCGATGAAACCCGATCAAGGGAACAAGTACGATCGGCTGCTCGCTTCGATCTTCAAACAAAAATGGGAGAGAATTTCTGTGTGTTGCTTGCGTTCTTTCGCGGCCGCTGAATCCGTCTTCATCGGTGTTTATCCGTGGTTGAATCGGATAGGAGCACGTTCAGGTGTTCGAGGCAAAAACGCGACCATGATTCATAACCTGACGCATCTTTTACAGCCTCAACAATCGGGATAAACTCAGGAGCTACAATACCGCTGCGCCGGCCCGCGACATTCTCGTTGGCCACAGCCAAGACATGCACGACTCCAAAATGTACATACCCAACGTCTGTGCTGTCGTCATTGATTACCGCGACGGCTGTCCCTTTCACGTCATCAATCGCAACCTCCTCCATTAATTCGCGCCGCATACCCTCCTGATAGCCAAGGCCGCTCGAAAAAAGGCCATGGTCCTCCTCCGAAATGTGACCCCCGATTCCGACGGAATACAACCCGTGCAAGCGAGTTTCCTGGCCGCCTCGGCCTCGACGATAGCGCAATATCCTGCCATTGCAGATAATGAGAACGTAAGGGATCAACTGTTTGTAACGTTTGTCCTGTTCGGCGTCACTTCTGTTCAGGTACAGAGTATTCGAAGAAGAGGTCACAACTGGCAAATATTTCTCAATTGCAAGGCTAAGGCCCTGAAACACGCCGAGTTCCTCGAACAGTTTCCTTTCAAAGCAAAGCACTCTTTCTTCTGTTGCCATTCGTTATTCGCCTTTCCACGTTGTGGTTCTCGATAATCATTACGAACCCAGGCTTCCACGAGCAAAATGTGTTTCCTTTGTTAACGCGTTATTCAGACGGTTATTCACATTTGCCAATTTGCCCATTGTTATCAAGCCGGAGTGTGCCAGATTCCAGGATTCTCGTGGTCGTAGCAGCGGAGGTAACGAGGCTCAAATTTCCTCGGAAATACATCTGAAATCGTAGCCTCCTTACCCGAAGAAAAGGAAGGGGTTCAACCACGGATGAACACAGATGAACACGGATGAAAAGAAGCACCAGACGGTCATCGGCCGTTGTTCAGCGCGGAATCAGGTGAATGTTCGGCGCTTTCACCAACGCAACAACGCGGTCACCGGGCTTCAATGTGAGTTCTTCGCACGCCTGCCGGGTAAGCAAAGCAGCGAGTCGAAACCCGCAGTCGAGTTCGACGCGCATCAACGTCCCCTCGCGCGTAACGGACCGGACGGTCGAAGGCAGGTGGTTGCGTGGACTGCTGGGCGTGTCCGCTCCTTTGAGCAAGATCACGTCGTCAGCGCGGACGCAGACGTGGACGTCATTCTTGCCCGACGGGAGGTTTGGTTCGACGGCGGAGAGCATCGTGTTGCCCACGGCGACGGTGGCAAGATCGTCGGCAGTTTGGATGATCCGGCCTGGTAAAATCGTTTCAACCGTGAGGATGCCGGCCACGTCGAGACTGGCCGGGCGGCTGAATACTTCCTGCACCGGCCCGGTCTGCGCGACCTTGCCGTTGATCAACGCAACCATTTCGTCCGCCAGCGAAAGCGTCTCGAATCGGTCGTGCGTAACGTAAAGGATGGGGATGCGGAACTCGTCGCGGATGCGGGCCAGATACGGAAGGATCTTCGTCTTCAACTGCATGTCGAGATTCGCGAGCGGTTCGTCCAGCAGCAGCAAGCGCGGAGAGGTGAGGAGCGCGCGAGCGAGGGCGACCCGTTGTTTCTCGCCGCCCGAAAGCTGTGTGACGCCGCGGTGAACCAAGGCCTGGACTTCGAGCAGTTCGACGATGTGGTCAAACGTGAACCGTTTGTTGCCATCCGGGCGGTGCCCATAGAGCTGCTGGTGTCGGTAAGAATCTCATCACCGAGTTGGATGAAGGCGGACTCGGCGCGTCGGAGTCCCGCCACGAGATCGAGCAGTGAGGTTTTGCCAGACCCGGACGGGCCGAAGATGACGGTGATGGGGCTGCGAATTTCGACATTCACTTCCAGCGTGAAGTCGGCAAGCGGCAACGAAATGTTGTTCAGCAACAAGCTCACTTCATGCCCTTCCCTTTGC
This sequence comes from Verrucomicrobiota bacterium, assembly GCA_003219345.1. Classification (GTDB taxonomy): domain Bacteria; phylum Verrucomicrobiota; class Verrucomicrobiia; order Limisphaerales; family AV2; genus AV2. The sequence goes on along the minus strand of QHOP01000428.1, from coordinate 11,135 downwards.
GCATCAGCCATTCGCTGGTCCACACGGCGATAAAGGCGAGAACCGTTGAGATGCCCAGCAGGCGAAAGGCGTAGGCGTCCTGGCCGAGTTGGACAGATTGAAAAATCGAGAGTGAGAGGGTCGAGGTTTGGCCAGGGATATTGCCCGCGACCATGATCGTCGCGCCGAATTCGCCCAAGGCGCGGGCGAACGAGAGGATCATCCCCCCGAGAATGCCGCGCAGTGCCAGCGGCGCGGTGATGGTGAAGAACACGCGCACTTCGCCTGCGCCCATCGTGCGCGCGATTTGTTCCAGGCGCGGATTGACCTCCTCGAACGCGACTCGGGCCGAGCGAACCAACAGCGGAAACGACATCACACCGAGCGCGATGAGCACGCCGCGCCAGGTGAACACAATGTCCAAATTCAGCGCGTCATGGAGATAGCCGCCGATGGCTCCGCGCCGGCCCAACATTTTCAGCAGGATGAGGCCCGTCGCGACCGGCGGCATGACGAGCGGCAGCGAGATGAGCGTCTCGATGATGGACTTGCCCGGCCACTGGTGACGTGCCAGCAGCCACGCGACCGCAAGTCCGAACGGCAGAATGACGACCGTGCTCAACGCCGAGACCCACGCAGTGAACCAGACGATTTCCCATTCTTCGGCACTCATGCGGCCACAACACTCAATTGCGAACGATGAACCCAAACTTCTTGAATACGCGGCCCGCTTCCTCCGAATCGAGGTGTTTGAGGAAGCGTTTGGCGGCTTCGAGTTCCTTGGCTTCCTTCAGCACAGCCATCGGATAGCTGATCGCCGGATTGCCACTGGCAGGAACTTCGCAGGCGATCTTCACTTTCTTCGAGAGGGCGGCATCGGTCTTATAGACCATGCCGGCTTCGACGTTCCCGGATTCGACAGCGGCCAGAGCCGCGCGAACGTTGTCGGTGGGCACAATCTTCGATTCGACGCTCGTCCAAAGTTTGGCTTTCTCAAGATATTCCCTGGCGTAGATGCCTGCCGGAACGGTTTTCGGGTCGGCCAGCGCGATCCGCTTCACTCTCGGCGAAGCAAGGTCCCTTGCGGATTTGATGGTCACCGTGCTGTCGGCGGTGACGACGATAACGAGCGAGTTCGACAGACGACTCTTGCGCGTTGCCTTCACGACCAGTCCCTTCTTCTCCAAGCCGTCCATCCTGGCCTCGTCGGCTGAAAAGAAGACCTCGGCGGGAGCGCCTTCCTGGATTTGCCGCGCGAGAAAGCTCGACGCGCCGAAGTTGAGCACGATCTTGTCGCCCGTCTGTTTTTCGTAGGCGGCGGCGATTTCTTTCAAGCTGTCCGTGAGACTCGCTGCGGCAAGGACATTGATAGTGGCCGCGTTCAGCATCGTAGTCGCGCAGCCAACCAAGCCCATCGCCCACCAGGTGAAATGCATTTTCCAGCGCCTCCTAGCCCCTCCTTTTGAAGGGACGCTTCGGCGGCCTTCCTCAGGACGAACGGTTGCGATCATGCGATATATTCTCAAGGATATATCACCCATGACAATTCAAATCTGGAATCCTGTGAAGCGCTTGGGCGCTCTCTGCTTTTCCGTTCGCTTCGGCGCGGCGTCCGCTCCGGGCGCGACGCGCGGCACAAAACCGCCGGCGGATATGCCTTTGTTCCATCCGGTGGAACGGTTCTGATCGTCGGCTCGTTTGGAATCATCTGACCAATCAATCGCGCAAGAGTGACCTGAGTTCCTTCCATTGGGACCTGGCAGAGTCCACGCAATTGGCTTCCATCTGTTCGTAGAGCGCGAGCGCCATTCGACCCGTCGGGCTCAGAGCTGCGCCACCATGTGCCCGCCCGCCACGAACCGCCTCGACTAACGGCTTCTTGAAGCAGGCATTCATCGTTTTGATGAGTTTCCACGCCCGCATGTAGGACATGCCCATGCGTTCGGCCGCCTCGCGAATTGAGCCGGTCTCGCCGATGAGGGCCAGCAGATCCACCTTGCCCGGCCCAAGCGCAATCACTTCGCCGCACAGAACTCGCATCCGGGGACGCAACCGTGGCTCTCGCGATGGTTTGGCATTCATGCTGCCGCTGCATTGTATCTATCGACAGCCTTTGTGCCAGCGCATCCGTTCGGCGGCGCTAAAAAGTCGTGCGGATTGCTACCATGAATTCACTTCGCGTTCATTCGTGCAATTCCTGTCAACATCTTTGCGATTGCTGTTTTCACGACAGCTTGAAACCCTCTATTGAATCGCTATTTTACGAGCGGCAACCGTGCCCCCGTAGCTCAAATGGATAGAGCCTCCGCCTCCTAAGCGGATGATCCCGGTTCAATTCCGGGCGGGAGCACCACCACGATTCGCGCGGACAAACCGGGACTCAACTTTGATACTTGATACCGCGCAAATCCTGTTCGCGAGCGGGCCTCGGGCGCCTTTGACACACAACAGCGGAGCGGTTTCGACGCGTAGATTAGAAGAGTTTGCCGATGGCGATGCCGAGCACACTGAGCGGCCCCTGGTCCTCTAATCCTTCCGTGGCAGTGTCCAGTTTTTGCAGCGAGAGCTTGGCATTCTTGTAGAGGCTTTCGTCGCTGATCAGTTTGCCGACCGAACCCTGGCCTTGATTGATCTTCTGGAAGATTTCTTTGAGATTGGTCATGGCCGTCGTGGCTTCCTTGTAAAGCGCGTCATCCTTGGCGAGTTTACCGAGCGTGCCTTTGCCTTCGTTAATTTCCGTTACGATATTCTGAGCGCGAGCAATGGTGCGTTTGATGTCGGATGTGGTGTCGTTCAAATTCGTGACGGCCGCCAATGCCGAGGTGTAAAGGGTGTCTTCATTGATCAGCTTGCCGACGGTGCCTTTGCCTTCCGCAATCTGCGTGGAGATGGTTTTCAGGTTGCTGAGGATGGCGGTGAGACGGGGGCTGTTTTCCTTGAGGAAATCGGTCAACGGCCCGAGCAGGTTTTGAATGCTGTCGCCCGAGAGGCTCTTGGTGGCGTTTTCCACGCCCGTCGCCACGTTTTCGAGTTTGACCATCAGCGCGTTAAGGTCCGGCTGCTCCTCCGTTTCAATAATCGTGTCATTTACGACTTTCCTCCCGGCGCGCGAGCCGAAACTGATGGAGACGAAGTTCTGCCCCATCAATCCGGCGAATTTGATCATCCCTTTGCTGTCGGTCTTTACGCTCGCGGCGCGGTCCAATTTCAGCGTCACGTCCACTTTGTTTTCCTTGAGATCGATTTTCTCGACGCGGCCGATTTGCACGCCGGCCATTTTGACCGGATCGCCTTCCTTGAGTTCCTGCACGGTGTTGAACAGGGCATGGATGCGGATGCCACGTTTGAAGAAATCGAAGCTGCCGAGCATTTCCATCAGGAGAACCGCGGCGATGAACGCGAGGGCAAAAAAGATTCCCAGCCGGGTTTCGAGTGTGTCTTTCATAACGGTGTCCTTTCTTTGTTGAGGTTAAAATCTGCAGTTAAGAATTTTTGGATCTGCGGGTGCGGGTTGCTCTTCACTTCTTCGGGTTTGCCGACCGTCAGGATCTGGCCGTCGGCCATCAGGGCGATCCGGTCGGCAATGCCAAACGCCAGGTCGCGGTCGTGCGTGACCACGATTGAAGTGACGCGGATGCGCCGGTTCAGCTTGATGACTTCGTCGCCAATGGTCACGGCCATCAGCGGGTCAAGCTCGCTGGTCGGCTCGTCATAGAGAATCAGTTGCGGTTCGATGACCAAGGCGCGCGCGATGGCCACACGCTTTTTCATGCCGCCGGAGAGTTCGCTCGGAGAACGGTCCTCCTGGCCTTTCAGCCCGACGATCTCGAGTTTCTCCGTAACAATGCGCGCGATTTCATCCGCCGCCTGGAGGCGATGTTCGGACAGGTAAAGACCGACATTTTCGCCGACCGTGAGGGAGTTGAACAATGCGCCGGACTGAAACACCATCGCCATCCGGTATTTGTCCATCACGCCGGGCGACTGAATCGATTCACCTTCGATCAGAATTTCGCCTTCGTCAGGCGTTTCCAGGCCGATGATGTGTTTGAGCAAGACGCTTTTGCCGCTGCCGCTTGGCCCCATCACAACAAAAATTTCTCCGCGATCCACCTCAAAGTTCAAACCCTTGAGCACGGGTTGGCCGAGGAAACTGCGGCGCAGTCCCCGGACGGTGACGCGCACGCCTTGCTGGGTGGTAACCGGGGCATTCATCAATCCAGATACATCAGGAAACGCGTCACAAAGTAGTCGAGGATCAAGATGAGAACGATGGAGTTGACCACGGCCTTGGTCACGGAACGGCCGATGCCACGAGGGCCGCCGATGGTTTGGAGCCCCTGGTGGCACGAAACCACGCCGACCACCACGGCAAAAATAAAGCTTTTGAACAGCCCATTCACCACTTTCCCGAGGTCCACGAGTTCACGCAGGTTGCTGAAGTAAGCCTGAAAACTAATGCCGATTTGATTGTTGTAAACCGCCACCAGCGCCCCGCCCATCCATCCGACCATGACGGAAAAAACCACCAGGATCGGCAGGGCGCAACTGATCGCCACCAGCCGCGGCAGCACAAGATAATGGACCGGGTTGATGTTCATCGTGCGCAACGCGTCGATTTCCTGATAGACCCGCATCGACCCGATTTCGGCCGCCATGGCTGAACCGATGCGACCGGCAATAAGGATGGACATCATCACGGGCGCCAGTTCCTTGCAGATCGCGTTGCCCACAATGCCGCCGACGTAGCCGGACAGGCCGCGTTCGGCGAGCAGCGGGCCGGTTTGCAGCGCAATAACACCACCGATGAAAAGCGACAGGATGCAGGCCATCAGCAGGCTGGCGTTGCCGATTTCGAAGAGTTGGTCGTAGACTTTGTGACGGTGGCGCCAGGTCAACGGCAAAGCCTGCAAGGTGCGCCAGAGGAGGGCCAGCATCTCGCCAATGTTCTGAAACATAACTCAAGGTTCAGGCCGGGCCACCGGCGGCTTCCTGGTCTTAAACACCGGAACATAGAACATCTGCAGCCGTTTGCCTTCAGGGTCGGATTGATACCGGATAAGCCCAAATAAGAGCGAGCACTTTCTGGTCTCCGGCGTGGTGTGGAGTCGATACAGGTTCCAGAGAAACGACTGGCTGCTCGCGCCGGTCTTGGCGCTTTTTTCGGAACGCCAGATGGACCAGAGCGGCGAATAATTTCGCTCGATGCTTTTGTTGTTCGGCAACAGCGGTTCCAGCGGAGCGATCAATTGCAGCCGTTCGTTGCCGTCGCGGTCGCGTTTCGCGGTAAACAGCGGCCAAAGGTCGGTGCGTTGCAAGGCAGTGCCGGTTTCCTCGTTTCTTTCAACTAAATCCGAATAAAGGAAGAACAGAATGCGCGTCCGCTCGCGGTCCAGCGGCGGCGCGTGGGCGCGACTGTATTTGTAGAGCGGCCAGAGAAAAAACTCGCTCTCCAGTATCGGTGTTTTCGCGTGGCTGAACAACGGCCAGACGCGATTGGCGGTCTTCCCTTCTCCACGCGCAAAAACAATCAGCGGCCAGGGCGCGCCCACTTCGCGGTATTTTTTCGCCCGATCGTCCGTGACGGTCAGGCCGAGCGGCCAGGGTAAAGTGGTTGAGTCCCGCTGAGTCGAACGCAGGCGACTGTAAAGCGGCAGCAATGCCTGGTGATGTTCGGGATTTTCAGCGCCGATGCGGAGTTTTTCGTCGAAGAAGACCGGCCAGAGCGCGAAAAACTTTTTGTGTCCGCCGATGGTTTGCGCTTCGCCATCGCGGTTGGTTCGCGTGGTCATGTCTTTGTGTTCGTATCCCGCCAGCGGCCAGAACTGCCAGCCCTGCAGCGCGTCGCCATGGCGGAGGTGGAAGAACGGATAGAGGTAATTGTCCGTGACGACATCCTTCTTGCGCGATTGCCCATAAAGCGGAAACAAAACAAATCGAATCTCGTCCCGGAACAACCGGTTCTCCAGACGCCCGTAAAATGGAACCACCGCCGTGTAGTTCAAGCCAGGGTCCGGAGAGCGTTGTTGGAAATAAATCGGAAACAACGTGAAACGCTTTCGGGCGTTCTCTTGCTGGTTTTGTCCCCCCGAGAGGCTGAACACCTGAAGGAATTGAAAGCGATATTCCGTTCCGAACCGGTCATAAGTTAATAGCGGGTAGGCGAAGTCGAATTCTTCCGCATCGGTGCCCTCATCGAAGGTGTGGGAAAAAAATGGCGGGAAGGCCCATTGCGTCTGCGTCTCGCGCTGCTCGTAACTCAACAGCGGGCCGATGGCCTCCAAACGCCGACCGGGAGCAAGAGTCAGTTTGAACTCGTGAATCAGCGGGCCGCTTTCCCATTCAGCCGAATGACCCGGCGGGGAGTTGAGCACGAAGACACAAAACCCAACGGCGATCAAATGTTTCGTGAACGGCCTGCCCCGAGTCAGGCTTCGCGAGATCAATTTGACGTTCGGTGGAGAATCAAGGCGTTTCGGCTGAAGATTCATTCCGATAACGTTACCGGGCGGTTTTCGGCCTCTAAAACTGCGGTTTATTGTTCGGTTTTAATTAAAGTTTGACTTTCAATTACCACTTACATAGCTTATGAGCATACTTGAGGTTTTTACCTCGGTTCCTCCCGACCCAGTGTCGATTGTGCATTGTCGTCACTGGGTTTCTTATTGCCCAGAACCCAACCGCGGTGGCTCAGCAGGTTCAAAATCGCCGGCAGGAAAGTCAACGCGGCGACCATGCAGGTGGTGGTGCCGACGGCCATCACGCAGCCCAGACTGGCGATGCCCTGGTGCTTGGCCAACATGAGACTGCCAAAGCCGACGATCGTGGTCAGCGCCGATACGAAGACCGCTTTGCCCGTGCTCTTGGCGAGGATGCTCGGCTTTCGTTCTTCGGCAAAGCGATTGAGAATATGAATGCCGCTCGTCACGCCAATGCCGATGACCAATGGCAGGGTCATGATGTTGGCCGGATTAAACTCAACGTGGAACCACCCCATGAAACCGACCATCCAGATGGTGCCGACGCCGACCGGCAGCAGCGAAAGGATCACGCAAGTTATCGAACGGAAATGGACGAATACCAGGAAGGCAATGGCCGCCAGCGAATACCAGGCAGCTTCTTCATAGCTGTTCTTGAGCAGTGTGGTGTATTCCAGGAGTTGTACCGGTGTGCCCGTGATAATCGGAGTGCCTGTGTTGCGCGGGTCAAGGGCATTGCGCAACTGGTTTACGAATTCCTCCTGGTTTTGCCGCTGCCACACATCTTTCTTTGGATAGACCTGCAGCAGAAATAAATCGCCGGATTTGCTCACGAAACGATGCCGCAACGCGGGCGGCAAATCTTCCGCTCGCAGCGGACCGCGGTTGTCCTGGGTCTTGAGCGCGCCGAAAGTTTCCCGGATGTCACTGAACAGCGCCTGCTGAAACGCCGCCAGTTTCTTTGCGGCCAGTTGCGGATCCTCCAGCATCCGCTTCCGTAGTTGCGTGATGGACCGATCCAATGATTTGAAATTATCAAGCACTTCTTTGTTCTCTTCTTTTCCAGAACCGTCATTTTCCTTTTCAACGTCGGTCGTCGCAAAGCCGACGTACCCCTGGAGATACCACAATGTGGCGCTCAACTCCGGAACGTTCACTGGCGCGTGATCCAGCTCGGCAAATCGAATCGGAGCCAGTTCCTTTTTGACTTCGCCGACCAGCTCCAGTTTGCCGGCCTGGTCTTCGGTCAGATACCGCGCCATCGAATCCACGCTCCCGACGGCGGTCAGGTTGGTGATTTTTGCCTCCAGGGCGAGTGCCTCCGGCAGCGACCTGGCTATGACCGCGCAGTAGAGCACCGATTGTTTGGCCGAATCGATCAGCTTTTGCTCAAACACCACCGCCGGCAAATCTTTCGACTGCATGTGCAGCAGGTTGTAATCAAAAGGCACACGACCCGCTTTCACCAGTGACACCAAACACAATCCGGCGGTGATCCCCGTGACCAGCAGCGGACGCTCGAGCCACATTTTCTCGAGGCGGGCGCGCTTTTCGATTTCCCGCGGAAACGTGTGATCCAGGACGTTCTGCCGGCCGCGCAGCAGCAACACGGGCAGGAGCGTCATCATCGGAACAAGGCAGATCAGCAGACCGCCGCCACTGATGATGCCCATTTCCCGAATTCCTTTGAAATCCGTAAGGGCCATGGCCAGAAACGCGCCCGCCGTGGTGAAGCATCCCGTGAAAATTCCCTGTCCGGTATAAACCACTGCTTTTCCCAACGCCTGTGGTTCTGTTTTGCCCTGGCGCAATTCCTCCTCGTAGCGCGTGACCAGGTGCACGCCGAAATCGATCGCCAGCCCCACGAGCATCGGCAGAAACGTGATCGTGAGGATATTCAGGTGCCCGATCACCAGCGTCGCAAAAGCCATCGTGTAAGCCAGCCCGACAATCAGACAGATCGTCGCTTTGATGGGCCGTCCCGACTCGTTGTAGCCGTAAATGAAGATGAGCGCGACGAGGAGCAAAGACACAATTGTGGCCACGGTGGTGTCGTGCTGCGACTGCGCCATCTCATCGTATTCCAGCACCGGTTCGCCCGTGATGCCCACATTGATACCAGGCACTTCGGCTTTGGTTTGCGCCACCAGTTCGCGCAACCGCTGCACGGCCTTGTCATTCAAGTCATCGCTCCGGGGGCGGGCCGTGACGATGTAAATGCGACCCTCGGCGAACGTGACATAGATCTGCTGCTCGGCCTCCTTGCCGGCGTTAAACAACGCGGTGAGGCCGGGCGATGGCGGCGTGCCCGGACGCTGCAGACTGTCGGAAGCCTGCAAGATGATTCGTTCCATTGCCGGCAGCGCTTTGGCCAGCGCTTTATTCTCCGCGTTTTCTTCGCGCCGGGCGGTGCCAAACTGGTGGTTGACCAGACGAAATAGCGAATTGAGGTTGGTCGCCTGAACAAACTGCTGAATAAACGGGCGGTAATCGCGCAGTGTTTGAAGGAGTTCATTCAAGTCCTTTTCCGGGAAAAACAGCAGCGCCTTGTCCCCCAGCATCGTGACGTCGTTATTATAAATAACATCGGTGAAAAGGTTCGTTTCCTGAATCAGCCGGTCGCCCAGACGCTCTACGAACTGCCGGTTTTTCTCCGTGTCTTCGCTCTCGACCACCGCCACGAGTTCGTCCTGGGCCAGAAACTCCTTTTTGTAGCGCAGATAATTCTTGTGATACTGCTTCTCGGCGCCTACCAGGTCATCGCGGCTTGTGTCGAACCGTATCTGCGGCTTCACCGCCGTGACGAAGATGGAAGCAATGAACAGAAGAAGCTGCGGATAGAAAAACAGCCGCGGATAGCGATAGACGGCATTCGACAACCAGCGCAGCACGCGAACGGCAAGCGAATCGGTCGTCGGGTTCATGGGTGCATGCAACTGCCGATGATTTCATCAGCCGGCGCCGCTCGAAAAATCGGCGTTCGTATGAACTTCCTTCACATCGTCGTGTTCTTCCAGCGCCTCAATCAGTTTGTTAACGGCTAATGCGGCGGCGGCGGCCCCGACCGGCACTGTCACAGTCGGCAACCAGCTCACTTCCGCCGCCTCGCACTTGCTGCCTTTGATTTCAATCTGCCGGTGCACCTCCTCGAGGTTCGCGGGAGCAGTAATGATTTCGTATCCTTCCGGCTCCGCTTTGAAATCCTCCGCCCCGGATTCCAGCGCCAGTTCCATCAGTGCCTCTTCGTTGGCCGCTTCCCGCGCAACGATAATCAGGCCTTTACGCTGGAACAACCGGCTCACCGAACCCGACGTTGCAATGCAGCCGCCGTTTTTGGCGAGCAAACTTCGAATCTCCGCAGCCGTGCGGTTCCGATTGTCCGTGCTCAATTCCACCAGCATCGCGACGCCAAGTGGGCCGTAAATCTCATAAGTCAGGTCCTCAAAATTCGCCGTTTCACCGTCGCCGGTCCCTTTCCTGATCGCCCGCTCGATGTTGTCCGACGGCATGTTCGCCGTGCGGCACTTGAGCAGCACCATGCGCAGGCGCGGGTTCATGTCGGGGTCAGCGCCGCCCAGTTTGGCGGCAACGCTGAGCTCGCGCGACAGCTTGGCGAAGATGCGGGCCCGCTTGGCGTCAATGGCCCCTTTGAAATGCTTGACCTTCGCCCATTTGCTGTGTCCCGCCATTCTTTCCAATTGTTAAAGCGTTACGTCGGGTGGCACGCCTCACGTTGTGACGTTTTAACGATGCAACGATTCAACGTTTCAACGCGCCTGTTCTACAAACACCGCCGTCCCATAACATAATACTTCAGTGATCCCCGTCGCAATCTCCGTCGCGTCATAACGAACCCCGATGACCGCGTTGGCGCCGAGTTCTCCCGCATGGGTCAGCATCTCGCGAAACGCGTCGTCGCGGGTCCGTTCGCACAGGTTCCTGTAAAGCGTAATGTTGCCGCCGAACAGACTTTGAATCCCCGCGCCGATGTTCCCGACGATCGACCGCGAGCGCACGATGATCCCGCGCACCACGCCAAACGATTTGGTGATGCGGTACCCGGGCAAATCGAAAGCCGTCGTTGTCAACGGATGGGTCTGGCTCATAAACGGTGAGCGGATTGAACACGAAACCAGCGGGAAGCAGAAGTAGAAAATTTCGGTAAGGCTTTGGCAAGTAAGGTGAAGGAGCTTGAAATGGCTTAGCCACCTGGCGATACTGGGAACGGCGTGCACGCATCGGTTCCGAAATCATTGCTCGCTGGCCTGATCCTTGCGGTCGCTTCATCCATCACTGGCTGCTATTCCACGCCGCCGCCAACCCAGGTTCGATCAATGGAAGAACGCGCCATAGCGGTCGCCAAAAAATACGTATTGAACAATTTTGCATGGAAGAAAATTGAGGTAACGCGTGTAAGTCTTATTGACGGAATTTGGGAAATCGACATCTGGAGGCTTCCGAAGACGCCCGGCGGCTTTGGCACAGTCAAAGTATCGGGCGATGGAGAAGTTCTTGGTTTTCTGCCTGGACTGTAGCTGTCCTTTGCGCAATTCAACTTAAAGTCTCTCTTCAAAACTTGGCATGAACAGGAACCGGTTTGGAGACGCTAGGCTTTGCGACTTAGACACCCCCGGTGACAGCGTTCACCCAAACAAATCCATGATCGGTTTGCCTTCA
>QHOP01000158.1 GCA_003219345.1 Verrucomicrobiota bacterium | reverse complement strand
GCATCGACGATAAAAAGCTCGAAATTGGCAAAACCGAGTTTGTTTGCTGTGAAGAGGAGGTATTGGCCGGAGGGATGATAAAACGGCGCCCAGGACATGCAGCCGAAGTCAGTGAGTCGGCGCACATCCGAGCCGTCGAGTTTCATCGTGTAAATGTCCGCATTGATGCCGTTCGTGCCGAAGCGACGCCAGAGGATGCGCCTGCCGTCGGGCGAGAAGAACGGCCCGCCGTCGTAGCCGGGCGTGAACGTGAGCCGCTTCTGGCCCGATCCGTCGGCGTTCATGATGTAAATCTCGCCGAAATAGGCGGGGTCGGTCTCGAGACGTTTGCGGTCTTCCGACGAAAGCTTTTCGGCCGGATAAGCGTCGCGCAGCGAGGTGAAGACAATTTTCTTCCCATCGGGCGAATAAGACGCTTCCGCATCGTAGCCGTCTGCGCTGGTCAGGCGGCGCAGCCGGCTGCCGTCGCGTTTGGCGACGAAAATGTCGAAGTACTCGTCGTAGTCCCATGAGTAACGGCGCTCTTTGCCGGAGGCGCGGAACTCGAGTTCGGTCCTTTGCTTCGCCTTCGCGTCTGGATCGAGATGCGTGGAAGCGAAGAGGACCTCGTCGCTGTTTGGTCGGAAAAAGGCGCAGGTGGTTTTGCCGATGCCGGCCGAGACGCGATGGCTGTCGCCGGTTTCGAGGTCGAGGATGTAAATCTGGTAGAATGGGTTGCCCGGCTCGCGTTCGCTTTGGAAAACAAGCGCCTTGCCGTCGAGCGAAAAATAGCCCTCGCCGCTGCGCCCGCCTTCGAAAGTGAGTTGCCGGATGTTTGACAGGAACTGAGCTTCGCCGGGCGCATTGGTTTCAACCCCGCTGAGCGAGAAACACGCGACCAGCAGTTCCACCCACACGATAGTGAGCGAGGGCGCCTTTTTCATAAGACAAATATGATTCTGCCACAAGCCAGCGCCAAAAGCAGGGAACAATATTTGTTGGTTTGCCAAATCCGTCGGTTTTGACTATAGAGCGCCGGCAACCAGGCGACCGGCTATGTTTTGGACCCGAAAGAACAAAGAGGAGCACCGCTATTACCTTTTGCCCGGCATGGGGCGGTCGAACCGCAGAAAACACCAGCAATTCATCCGGTGGGCCGTCGTGGTCGGATTTCTTGCTTCAGCCGTGTTTGCCTACCTGCTCTATCTGCTCAGCCAGTCGCATTGAGGCGCCCTCCGCCCTCGGATTTGAAAACTGACCCGTCTGTCCCCGGATTGCACGAGCGCGGGTAGCCGCCGAGGTGACGAGGCGGATGTCTGTTTGCATCACTGTCCGCCTCCTTACTTCAGCGGCTGCGGCGAATACACACGCGTGGACGAAAGTCAAAGTCGGGTCGCACCGCCACTTCGCTGCGCCCATTCGCCTTGCAAAAAAGTCCGGCCCGAAAATACTTCGTCGGATGACCGAAGGTCAAAGCACACCCGTCCGGTTGTTGGGCGTTGAAGCGGGCGGCACCAGCACGATCGCTGTGATGGAAGAATGGGACGGCAATGGTCGTCGCGAAATAATCGCGGGACCGGCGAACCTCCGGTTGCTGACCGACTCTCAATTGAGCCGTCACTTTCGAACCATCGCCAATGGGCTTCCTCGACCTGACGCCGTAGCCATCGGCATGGCCGGTGCGAAACGGCGCTGATAGCTGCCGACGACGCTGTAACGGCGGTCTATGACCGCCGACGGAAACGGCGCTCAAAGAACGCCCCGACAGTCAATGTCCTTGTGCTCAGCGGCACCGGCTCGTGTTGCTTCGGCCGGACCTGCGACGGCCAGACGGCCAAAGTTGGCGGCTGGGGCCACATTCTCGGCGACAAAGGCAGTGGTTTTGAAATCGGACTGCGCGCGCTGAAAGCCGTCGTTTATTATTACGACTGCGATGGCGTATGGTCGAAGCTCGGCCAGCGGCTGCTGCGCAAACTCCAGCTCAACGAGCCGGACGACTTGATTGGCTGGGCTCAAAGGGCCGGTAAGGACGACGTGGCCGCGCTGGCCGTCGAAGTCTTCAATGCGTGGTCAGAGGGCGACAAAATCGCTTCGGACATTCTGGAAGGCGCGGCACACAGCCTGGCAGACGACGCAATCAGTTGCGCGAAACGTCTTGTGAAAACCGGCGCTCGGGTGCGATTCGTTCTCGCCGGCGGCGTGTTGCTCAAACAACCGCGCTTTGCCAAAAAGGTCGCGCAGCTTTTGCGCCGGTTTTGGCCGAACGCCATTGTCACGCCGTTGAAACGGGAAAGTGTGTGGGGCGCAGTGCAGTTGGCCCGACGACACTTTCAAACCGGTAGGGCGAGAGTCCCCGCGAGCCATGACTCACTTTCCACCCCGCGAGACCCGGCGGCTAAACCGGGTCCCTCCCGATACGGCGAGCCATTCTTCCCTTCACTCGAATCGCTCAGGCTTTCGCCGACGGAACAGCGCAATCCGCGCTCGATGAACCTGGACCGGCTTTCCATCGCGGAAGCCATTGTGCTGATGTTGAGCGAGGACGAAAGAATTCCTCCGGCCATTCTGGCGGAGCGAAAGAAAATCGAACAGGCGGTCAAACTCATCCTGCGCGCGCTCAAGCGAGGCGGGCGATTGTTCTACATCGGCGCCGGCACCAGCGGACGGCTCGGCGTGCTCGATGCCAGCGAATGTCCGCCGACCTTCCGCGCTCCGCCGGGACTGGTGCAGGGCATCATCGCCGGCGGACAGCGCGCCCTGTGGGAGTCAACCGAGAGCGCGGAAGACGATCCGGTGGCTGGGGCGCAGGCGATTCAATTTCGCGGCGTCAATCGCAAGGATGTCGTCGTCGGCATCGCGGCCAGCGGCCGGACCCCTTTTGTCTGGGGCGCGTTGCACGCGGCCAAACAACGCGGCGCGAAAACCATCCTGCTTTGTTTCAATCCCCACCTGGAAATTTCGCGACGCAACCGGCCTGACCTCGTCATCGCGCCAGACGTTGGACCGGAGATATTGACCGGCTCGACGCGGCTCAAGTCCGGCACGGCGACGAAACTGATTTTGAACATTTTCACCACGCTCGCGATGGTGCAGATGGGCAAAGTCGTGAGCAACCTGATGGTGGATGTGAATCCGAGCAATGTGAAACTGCGCAACCGCGCCGTGCGAATCGTCTGCGAGTTGACGGGCGTGGAGGACGTTACAGCCAAAGCCACACTGGAGAAATCCGGTTGGGTGGTGAAGCAGGCGCTGAGACGGCTCCGTCCTTCAGCCTGATACTGGAAACTGGCAGCGCTTCAGGACCCAGAACGGTGGGGCGAGACTCCGCCGAGCGCCAATAGACAGAGATTAGGGCTCGACGGAGTCTCGCCCCCCATTCGCGTCATCTGGAGGGCCGGACGGAGACTACAGTTTGGTCTGGAACCTCCGCCGGTGGCCGGTGGCGGGAATCGTCACTGCGTACGATTTGCCGTCCGCAGCGACGGACAGTTTGATGTAATTGGCACCGCACTTCTCCTCAAGGTTGGCGATGAACTCGTTCTCCGTGTTGTTTTCTTTGTCTGCCCGAACGTTGCGGTGCATCTGGTACATCGTCTGAATCGACGGCGTGGCTTTCAACGCGGCAAATGTCTCCGGCTGGCAGCCTTTCGTCGAACCGTTGTTCATCACCGAGATCGTTGGTGACAGGCTCCGAATCAACAGCGGATTATTGCTCAGATCGAGACCGTGATGGTTGACCTGGTAAACGTCCACCGCGCCGGCGCGATTGATTGGGCAAACCAGTTCAGCTTCGGTGTTCCAGGTCAAATCGCCGCCGTCGAAAAATTTGAACGGACCAAATTGCAACAGCAGGACGACGCTATTTTTGTTGTCCGAACCGTCAGCCGGTCTGGTTTTTGATTCCGAGCAAAGTGGATTAGGCCCTGCGGAATCAGCGACCGCAACGAACTGCTGTTTCGCAGCCAGACAGGTCATCATGAGTTCAGCCGAGCCGTCAGTTTGTTTCAGCGGGATTCGTTCGCCCGGCTTGATGACGACGCGCTTGTTCGCTTTGAATTCACGATATGGTTTGATTGCTTCGATAAACCATGCGTCATCGCCGCCGTCGGGATTGTGCTCGGGAATGCCGTTGTCGTAAACCGCGCCGACGGGCATCAATTTCGACAGCTCCGCCGCCCCGCCGAAATGGTCGGTGTGAAAATGTGTCGTGATCAGGAAATCAATTTTTTTTAAACCGGCGACTTCAGCCGCGACGTGATAAATGCGTCTGGGATCGCGCCCGCCCGGATTGCCGGAGTCAATCAGCACGGATTCACCCACGGGCGTGACGATGAGTGTCGAGCCGCCTCCTTCAGAATCGATCCAGTAGATACCGAGCGCTTTGTCCGTCGGGTCCGCGTGCGCAGAAGGAAGAGCGCAAACTGTGAAAGCGATTGCGAGTGCGCTGATTGAGCGTTTCATGATCGGTGGTTTTGCCCGGATGCGAAATATGCCTTGTCAAAGCGGCGACTGCCAAGTTGAATCTGCCGCGTTTACTCTGGCTGGGTAGCTCAGTCGGTAGAGCAGAGGACTGAAAATCCTTGTGTCGGCGGTTCGATTCCGTCCCCAGCCACCACCCCTGATTATATCAATAAAATCAATGTATCTGACGCAATTACAGCCTCCGAAATACGCCTGATTTAGGCCCGTATAAACTCTTCTATGTGCCATTTCTGTTCCACTTTCACAGTTCCGAAGGGTGGTCCGGCTCCGCGTTTGTCCCTGAACACCGCGCCACGCGCACAGCAGGTGCGAATCCGAGCAGTGTAGAGAGACAAGGCGTGCGTCTTGGAAGGTGCGCGGCAAGACGCAAGGGCTGATACTGGTGAGCGCAGCGCCAGGGCCGAAGCAGAAATAGAACACCCCGCCGAGAACCGGGCGGGGCTTGTCGCGAAGGATGGCTTTTCAGCGTGTGGCCTCGTGCGGCTGTTCAGAAAAGCAAAGGGTCAG
>QHOP01000427.1 GCA_003219345.1 Verrucomicrobiota bacterium | reverse complement strand
CTGATCGATCCCGGTTTCAATCCAGGCACTGGTGTCACGTCGCAACAATTCGGTTCCCCGACGGTGTACGCGCTCGCCGTGCAAGCCGATGGCAAGATTCTCATCGGCGGAACCTTTGACACAGTCGAAGATGTTGGTCGGACAAACATAGCCCGGCTCAACCCTAACGGTTCGCTCGACACAAACTTCATTGCCAGCACCAGCCTCACTGATTCCTTTGGCAATGTCGCGCAAGTTTCGGCCGTGGCATTGCAGGCCAATGGACAGATCGTGCTCGCCGGTAATTTCACTGCCGTGGATGACGTCACGCTGAACGGTCTCGCGCGCCTTAACGCGGATGGTTCATTGGACACTAATTTCAATCCGAGCATTATCTTGACGAACCAGTTTATGGATCAAAACGGCAACCCAATTTCAGCTGCGATCAAGGCGGCAGTCGTGCAGGCGAACGGCAAGATCATTCTTGGCGGTACCTTCGACACCGTGAATGGCCTTGCGCGAACCAACCTCGCGCGGCTCAATCGGGACGGCTCGCTCGACACCAGCGTGATCACGGGAACAGAACTGATATATGATTTTATCGACCCTTGGGACCCGCTTAATCGCATACCCGTTGCGGCGGCTGTCTCCGCCCTGGCACTGCAAGGCGACGGCGCCATAGTCGTGGGCGGAACCTTCACCACCGTCAACGGCGCCGGCCGGAACGGTATCGTCCGCCTGAACAAGGACGGCTCCTTGGACAACAGCTTTTTCGTGGGCGACGGCGTGGAGGACGGCGACAATCCCGGCACAGTCAAATCAATCACTATCCAGCCCGATGGCGGGATCCTCATCGCCGGGCAGTTCACTTCCGTGCATGGCATTGGCCGGAACAATCTGGCGCGCCTAAATCCGGATGGTTCGTTGGACCCCAATTTTGGCCTCGCAGAAAATCGCCGTGTCGATGCCTTGGCCTCAGAGAACGACGGTTTCGTGATGGTCGCAGATTCTTCTTGCGACTGGGGCTGCTCCTTCACACTCAAGCGGCTGAATCCCGACGGTTCGCTGGATGATACTTTTCCGTTAGTGCGGGGAGAAGGCTTGGTGAAGACGATGGCGGTGCAGCCGGACGGGAACGTGCTAATCGGCGGGTCGTTCTACAATATCAACCTAAACAATGGCGCTGACTCAATTGTTCGTCCGGGCATCGCCCGGCTCTATGGGAATCCCGGCCAGCCACGCATCCAGTTCGTTTCGACTCAGGATCCCAACACCGGTATTTTCTCGGCCGACATCACCGTGAATGAAAACGCGGGCGTCGCGATAGCTACGGTGCAGCGGGTCGGAGATACCAGCAATGCGCTCACCGTCGATTACGCCACCAGCGACGGTACCGCCAAAGCCGGCCTCAACTACGTCGCCGCCAACGGGGCGCTCGCTTTCGCCGCGCTGGAAGTCAGCAAGACGATTAACATACCGGTCCTTGATGATCATTTGGCCAGGTACGATCTCCAGTTCCGAGTAGCCTTAAGTCATCCCACCAGTGGCGGAGCATTGGGCCTGAGCACTCTCACGGTAACAGTTCGAAACCCCGATATTGGATTTTCAGCGGACGGAATCACACGCCAGGCCAACGGTCAGGTGACTTTGTCATTATATGCGCCCGACTCCGCGCATTACGTGCTCGAAGGCTCCTCAAATCTGACCGACTGGGTTCAATTGGGCACGAACGTGTTGACTTTCACAGATACGACGGCACCGATGCTTAACCAACGGTTTTACCGCGCGCGTCTATTGACGCAATGAGCCACGTGCCGATTACCCGGAAGTAGACCTATTCCTGAAGAAATAGTTCACCCAAAACAATCAGGAATCATTTGCATGAAAATACCATTCTCCACGAGGCCAAAATACCCGGTGTTAGTAGTGGCCGGCTTGGGCGGCCTCTTCACCGTCGTGAATCTCGCCTTCGCCCAAACCTGGACACCAGCTAGCGAACCTGGTCGACCGTTGTCTCCCATCGGGTGGGTTTACGGCCGGTGGGTTTCCGTCGCCTCTTCGGCGGATGGCATCAAACTAGTCGCAGCACGGCAGGGCCATGTTGGTTACGGCACTGACTATCCCCTTCCGATTTACACCTCGGCAGATTCGGGGATGACCTGGACGCCGACCAGCGCGCCGAACAACGTGTGGTCGTCCGTCGGTTCTTCGGCCGATGGAACCAAGCTCGTGGCGGTGGCGACGCTAAGCGTCGTCAGCGACGGTTTGATTTACACCTCGACGAACTCGGGCGCGACGTGGACGCCGACCAGCGCACCGAGCAACTCTTGGTCGTGTGTCGCCTCTTCAGCGGATGGAACCAGATCGGTGGCAGCGACGAGTTACGGCCCGATTTACACCTCGCCCGATTCGGGTGCGACCTGGGCGCAGACCAGTGCGCCGAACAACTCTTGGTCGTCCGTCGCTTCTTCGGCCGATGGAACCAAATTGGTGGCGGCGGTCATCTCGGGCCCGATTTACACCTCGACGAACTCGGGAGCGATTTGGACGATGACCAGCGCGCCCGGTATCGGAGGGCAAATCGCCGTCGCCTCTTCGGCCGATGGAATCAAATTGGTGGCGGCGGCTATTTACGATGGGTCTGGTTTTGCCAACCCCGGCTCGATTCACACCTCACCCGATTCTGGGGCCACTTGGATACAGACCAGCGCGCCGAGCAACTCTTGGTCGTCCGTCGCCTCTTCGGCGGATGGCACCAAATTGGTGGCGGCGGTCATCCCGGGCGGGATTTACACCTCGACGGATATGGGAGCGACCTGGACGCAGACCAGCGCGCCCGTTCGGCCGTGGGCTTGCGTTGCCTCTTCGGCCGATGGAAGCAGGCTCGTGGCAGGTGCCGACCGCAATGGGTTTCCGTCGCCTTCTCGGCCGATGGAAGCAAGCTCGTCGCGGCTGCTTCTGACGATGGGTCTGGTTCTGGCGGTCCGGTTTGCACCTCGACGAATTCGGGCGCGACTTGGACGCAGACCGGCGCACCGACCAACTTTTGGTCGTCCATCGCCTGTTCCGCGGATGGAATTAAATTGGTGGCGGCGTCGTTTGACGGCCAAAACGGGGGCTCGATTTACACCTCGACGAATTCGGGATCGATTTGGTGGTGGACCAGCGTGCCCAGCATGCGCGGGCGAATCGCCGTCGCATCTTCGTCGGATGGAAACAAGCTCGTGGCAGTGGTCTCTGCCGCTGAGTCCGGTCTTGTGGGTTCGATTTATACATCGACGAATTCGGGTGCGACCTGGACGCAGACCAGCGCACCGATCAACTTTTGGTCGTCCGTCGCCTCTTCGGCGGATGGAAGCAAGCTCGTGGCGGTGGTCACGTGGAACGCCTTGGGTCTCCCCGGCTCGATCTACACTTCACCCGATTCTGGAGCGACTTGGGCGCAGACCAGCGCTCCGAGCAACTCTTGGTCGTCTGTCGCTGCCTCGGCCGATGGAAGCAAGTTCGTGGCGGTGGCGACGCTCAATGCCATCTACGACCCCGGGTCGGTTTACACTTCGACCAACTCGGGAGCGACCTGGACGCAGACCAGCGCGCCGAGCAACTCTTGGTCGTCCGTCACCTCTTCGGCCGATGGAAGCAAGCTCGTGGCGGCAGTCCATGACGGCTCGATTTACAGCTCAGCCGATTCGGGAGCGACCTGGACGCAGACCATCGCGCCCAATGAGTATTGGGCCGCCGTTGCCTCTTCGGCGGATGGAAGCAAGGTCGCGGCGGTGGCATCTGTTGATCCTGTTATCTACACCTTGCAATTCCCCATCCCGCCTTTCCCGCCCCAACCTTCACCACGTTTGAGCATTAATGCTTCTGGCGGGAGCCTCGGCGTCTCCTGGCTCGTGCCTTCGACCAGTTATGTGTTGGAACAGAGCTTTGATTTGGGCTCGACGAAGTGGACCGGTGTGCCGACGCCCGCAACGCTCAATTTCACCAACCTGCGCTATCAGGTGACGGTGTCGCCCTCCCTCGGCCAAGGTTTCTTTCGGCTCGAGCAGCAGTGACAGGCCGGGGAAAGAAAAAATCGGAAGCATCTCAATCTGAAAAGAGCAGGTGGAATCATCAGGCGGAAACAGAGCAAACCGAGACCAAAGAACTCATGGTTCATCGCTCGGAACAGTCAGCGGCGAGGTGCATGCGTCGGAGCGCGGGATCGGAAGTGATCCTCTTCATCCTCCGTTACCTTATCTCCTGTTCCAATCAACCGCCGTTTTTAGGTTCAATGCGCATGATACCGGCCCAGGTTCAACAAAAGCTCAGGAAGGCTCGCCAGTTTCTGCTCGCGAGTAACTTTGCCCAGGCGCTGCCGCGTTACCAAAAATTGAGCCAGCTATGCTCCGCTGACGCGGTGATTTGGTTTGAATATGGCAGCGCCGCCGCCGGCTTACGCAATCGGGAGTTGGCTGATCGAGCCTGGCAGAAGGCGATCAAACCGATCAGAACGATAGGAAATCCATTCTGGATATTTTTTGACCAGTTCTTCAAATTTTTCGTCTGACGTACTCATATTCTAAAGCCAACTTTAACGGGTTGACGGTGGCCGTTGCAGGGATCTGCGGGAGCGCCTCAGATTCATTGCCGGTGTTGATTCTCAATTCAGCCTTGCTCTTGATGGATCAATTTGCTAAGGGAGCGTTACACCGACATGGACGCTCACGGGTGTTCAACCAACCCCCGCGGGGCTGCCAGGTTTGATCATGAAACTGCGCGTGAAAATTCAGAAGCGCCCCTCCGCTGCGGCTCGCGCGTCTGGTTTCACTCTGATCGAACTGCTCGTGGTGATCGCAATCATTGCCATCCTGGCGAGCATGTTGTTGCCAGCGTTGTCTCGAGCGAAGGAAAAGGCGGCCTCGGTCAAGTGCATGAGCAATATCCGTCAGATGGCCCTCAGCTACACTCTGTATGCCGATGACCAAGGCGATCATTGCGTGACGCTTTACCTCTTCCAGCCCGCGCCGACCGGCGCTTTTTACCCAGGATCGGTGACCTGGTGGGTGGATCTGTTCCGGCCTTACCTGCAGGGCACCAATGTTACGGGCTGTCCAAGCGTCAAAGCCAACATGGCCAGCACGGCTGGCGGACCCGGTGGACTCGGCGTGGCGTTGGGGCATCCGGAACTCTCGGCCTGGTCTACCGACTGGCGTCCAAAGCTGGCTACGCTCAAGAACCCGGTCAGAAAGCTCCCATTTGTCGATTCCGGCTTGATCGCCAACCCAAGGGAGAAAAACCCGGATGCCTGGATCGAAGTGCGCAAGCAGCAGTCTCTTTACTGGCGCGTTCCAACCAATCAGGGCTATTACGATAGCGACCCCCAACGGCCTGTCGGCCGCCACCTCGGTCGATGCATTGCTGGATTTGCCGATGGACACGCCGACTCCATCAAAGTCAGCGTCATCGGTCTGCAGTACTTTCCGGGCAAAACTAAAGACGGCAAATCTGCCACTGGCCCGGCCTGGCTCGGCGGCAATAACCAGTATGACGAGCGCTGGATGTGGTCTTGGAACGCCGAATGACGCCGCTCCCAGCGTGCGGCGGCCGCCTTCCGCACCCCTCTCCAGACTGACGCCGGCATAACCCATGAGGAGTAAAGAAGCCTTGATCGCAATCGTTGCTGTGGGTGTTGCCGCAGTGTCCGTTTACGTAGCATCCAGGGGGCGCTCCCCAAAGGTCAATCTCGATACTTACCAGGTGCTCGGCGCGGTGACGGCGGAAGAAACCGCAAAGCTGCTGGCAAATAAAGGTCGTGTCCTGGCCATGGCTCGTGGCAGCGGCGACGCCACGAATCCCTCGGTAGAAGCGGAACTGAAAGCGTTCCGGGATACTTTGAAAAAACACCGCACACTCGAGATTAGTATCGAAAAGGTCGAATTGCCCCCGATGCAGATGATGGCGACCGGAGGCGGCATTCCCGCCGATCAAATGTTCAAGGCACTCGAGACGCATCCCGGCCTTACGGCGCTGGTGCTATTCCTTGGGTTTCCACCACTGCTGGATTCAGAAGTGGCAGCGTTGCGGAAATATGGTGTGAAGATCGTGGTCGTTTCCGCGTTTCAGCCTGATGTCCAGCGGTTGCTGCAGCTCGGCGCGATCCACTTGGCCATCGTGCCGAAGACAGGGCCTCCCGAAACGGCCCCGTCGGCGCGGACATTACGCGAACGCTTCGACCAGGATTATGCGATTCTCACCCCGATCAGCGATGCCCGCTCTCGTTGATCGTATTTGGGACCAGTGCGGTGGCCCGCTCTCCGCGCTCAGTTCGAGCGCGCCGTAGATGAGTCCGTTGGCGTTGACGGTGGGATTGCGTCGGTCCCTCGTCACCAAATCGTGGAGATAGGCCTTGGGGTCGGCCCAGTCCCACTGCGTGATGACAACGTTGCGCTCGATCCCTTGCGGCCGCCGCGGCGCCGAAGGCAGTTCACCGGCCGCAATGCGGTCGGTCCAGTCGGCGAACATTTTCAGCGTGCGTTGCTGGCCGATCTGGACGAGCGTCGAGACCATGTTTCCCCCAGCCTGTTCGGACTTCAGGCGACGTTCCCAGGCCTTTTGCCCAGAATCAAAATTCCGCAGGCTTTCGGGTAGCTCACGTGTTCCTTTCGTGCCGAGCGCATGGCACGACATGAATCTTGACGAACCGGGTGGGCAGGTCAGTCGTTTCCGCGATCACCCAAAGGTGGGGTGAGGGGAGAGTGGGTCTCGCCAAGGTCGGTGTCTCTCTGGTAATGAATCGACGCGATGAACCCACTCAAATTCCTCCAGGCCATCCTTCTCGCGGAGATCGTCTCTGGCGCCGTATGGCTGCCAGCTCGCGCCGCCGAGGCGCGCCACGTGGAGGCGAACCGTTTGTCGGAGAACGCGGCGGTCCGGATCGATGGCGATCTCAGGGACCCCGCCTGGCAGCGGGCCGAAGTTCTACGGGCTATCTCATTCCCGTGGTCGAAGCGCGCCGCGCCCGCCACCGAGTTTCGCGCCGTCGGTGACGCAGAGCGTCTCTACTTTGCCTTCGACGTGAGCGACGATGACGTGGTGGTGCAGAAGGATTTCGCCGGCGAGTCAACGCTCGATCGGGAGGATCGAGTGGAGATTTTCTTTGCCCGCGATCCTGCCCTTGAGTGCTACTTCTGTCTGGAGATCGACCCGCTGGGCCGCGTGCATGATTACGTCGCCAGTTACTACCGCAAGTTCGACAGCTCCTGGACGTGCGCCGGACTTCAGGCGGCCGGGAGGATCCGTCCGGGTGGTTACACGGTCGAGGTCTCGATTCCCCTGGAGACCCTCGCAGAACTCATGCGGCGCCCAGTCGCGGCGGGCGCGTCGCTGCGGCTGGGAATCTTCCGCGCCGAGTTTCGTCGGGGCGCGTTGGGCGACGCGGACGACAACTGGTTAAGTTGGATCAAACCCGTGACAGACAAACCCGACTTTCACGTTCCGTCCGCTTTCGCCAACTGGCGCGTGCCGGGATTGCTGCCGGCGCCAGCGGACGCCTTTCAGACCCGCGGCGTCGTGCTGGTGCCGGAGGATCTGTCGCTGGCCGACTGGCCGGAACGCGCCGCCAAGGCCGGGCTGACGACCGTCGGGTTGCATCACGGCGCTTCGCCCAAGGCCGTCGTGGATTTCATCGAGTCACCGGCGGGAAGGGATTTCCTCGCGAAGTGCGCGCGGCTCGGGGTCCAGGTTGAATACGAGTTGCACGCCATGCGTGAACTGCTGCCGCGCGCGCTGTTCGCGACCGAGCCCGCGCTGTTCCGGATGAACGATCAGGGCGAACGCACGCCCGACGCGAACCTCTGCGTCCACTCGCCGCGCGCCCTGGAGGTCGTGGCCAGCAACGCGCTGCGCCTCGCCCGCCAGCTCAGACCCACGACCGGCCGTTACTTCTTCTGGGGCGACGACGGCCAGCCCTGGTGCCGCTGTCCGCAGTGCCGCGAGTTTTCCGACTCGGACCAGGCGCTGCTCCTGAACAACCATCTCATGGGCGCACTGCTCAAGTTCGATCCGCGCGCGCAACTCGCGCACTTGGCCTACGCCAACACGCTCGCGCCGCCGAAGCGCGTGAAACCGGAACCGGGCGTGTTCCTGGAATTCGCGCCCATCCATCGCCAGTACGACTTGCCCATCGCGCAACAGACCGGCCCGGAAGCCCGGGACGTCCTGAAGTCGCTGGAGGAAAATCTTCGCGTCTTCCCGGCTGATACGGCCCAAGCCCTCGAATACTGGCTGGACGTCTCGCGCTTTTCGCGGTGGAAACGTCCGGCGGTGAAGCTTCCGTGGCGCCGCGACGTGGTCGAGGCCGATGCACAGACCTACGCGCGGCTGGGCCTTCGGCACGTGACGACGTTCGCGGTGTGGATCGACGCCGATTACGTGAAGCGTTTCGGCGAACCCGACGCGATTCAGGAATACGGCCAGACCCTGCGCCAGCAAGCGGCGGTCGTGCTGGAGAACGCCCACGTTCGCTACACCGTCTCCTCCGACGGACGGAACCTCGGATTTGTCGATCGGGCGACCGGCGTTGATTATCTGAAACCCAGTGGCGCGGTTCCGTGTGCGCTCGTTCGCCGTGCCGGCAAGGAATTCCCGGTCACCTCGGCGGTAATGGCGGGCGATCGTCTCATGCTGAAGTTTGCCGCCGCCGGGGTCGAGGCCGTGCTCCGGGTCGAACCGCAACCTTCCTACCTTCGCCTCAGGGTGGAGGCTGTCCGGGGTGGCGAGATCGACTCGCTCGTGTTCCTCAACGTCCCGCTCACTCTTCGTGGCCGGCCGGACGAACCGTTCGGCGCTTGCGCGATGTCGCTCAACCTCATCACGCGCGTGGACCAGCTTCCGGCCCTGCAAACAGAACTCCGAGCCGCCTGCGAGAAAAAGTTTGGCCTGGTCGGGGCCAGGGCGGCCATCGTTGGGATGCCGATGAGCCGGATGCTGCCCGCGCTTCAGGAGGTGCTTTCCGAGGCCGACGAAATGCCGCTCTGCAAGGTCGGTGGGCCCTGGGCGCGCGAGGTCCCGTTTAATCACGGCTCCTACCTGTTCAACTTCGGCTCGCTCGTGGAAACGAACGTGGCGGACTGGATCGCGATGGCACGGAGCCTCGGGTTCACGCAGGTCGATAATCATGGCGGTGGAGGGTTCTTCCGCTTCGGCGACTTCGAGTTGAACCGCGCGAAGTGGCCTGACGGATGGGAGACCTGGCGCCGTATTGTGGCGCGCTTGCACGACGCAGGCATCGGCTCAATCTTCCATACCTACGCCTTCTTCATCGACAAACGGTCGCGCTACGTCACGCCCGTGCCGGATCAGCGGCTCGATGCCTTCCGCAGCTTCACACTCGCGGGAGACGTCAGCGCGGACGCCACTGAAATCCCGGTGGAAGAGTCCACCGCCGGCCTGAGCACGGTTACCGGGTTCTTCGAGCACAACAGCGTGGTGTTGCACCTCGGCAACGAACTCATCACCTTCGGCGGATTCAGCAAGGAACCGCCCTGGCGTTTCACCGGCCTCAACCGTGGCGCGTTGGGCACCAAGGCGGTCGCGCACGCCAAAGGAACGAAAGCGCGTCATCTCAAGGAATGTTTCGGCCTGTTTGTGCCAGACCCGGAATCCTCGCTCTTCACCGAGATCGCCGCCAACCACGCCGAGGTCGTGGACCGCTGCGGCTTCGACGGCATCTATCTCGACGCGATTGACGGCAGCTCGATCCTGCGCGGCGCGGACGAGTGCTGGTATTGGGCGGACAAGTTCGTCTTCGAAATCCAGAAACGCCTCCGCAAACCGGTGGGCATGGAAATGAGCGCGATGTGGCATCACTTCTGGCAATACCGCACGCGCTGGCAGGCCTGGGATTATCCGCAGCGCGGCCACAAACGGTTCATTGATCTTCACGCCGAGAGCATCAACGGCGGCCTGCTGCTCCCGCTCCACCTCGGCTGGTGGAATTTCCAGTCGTTCAACCCGCCGCAAATCGAGCCGACCTACGCCGACGCGATCGAATATCTCGGCGCAAAGCTTGTCGGCTGGGACGCCGGCATCTCGCTCACTGGCGCGGTCGATCGGGACAAGCTCCAATCGGTGCCGCTGTTTCGGCGCGCGGCGGACATCCTTCGCACCTGCGAGGATCTGCGCCACGCGGGCACATTCGACGAAGCGGCCAAGGCCAAACTCCGCGAGCCGGGCAGGGAGTTCGCGCTCGTCACGAACGCCACGGGCAAGGTGCGGTTCCGGCGGTTGCAATCCGAAGCGCACAGCGCCACGCTCGCCGAGCCGTGGACGCTCGCGTGGCGGACGACGAACTCATTCGGTGCGCAACCTGCCCGCTTCCGGCTCGAGGCGCTCATGTCCGCCGCGTCGCCCGACGACACGAACGCCATCGTGCTCGCGGATTTTTCCGGGGCCGACGCCGCAAAGTGGAGCAGCAGCAGCGCGGAGGGCGTGAGCTTCACCGTCTCCGCCGCGCGGGACGGTGCCGGCGGGGCCGCGGGCGTACTTGTGGCGACGAACTTCGGCCTGGTCGCCCGCGACGCCGCCTGGGCGCGGCTGGAGAAGCGATTCGACCCGACGCTGAACCTGAAGGACCGCCAGGCGCTGGGCGTCTTGATCGAGGGCGACGGCTTGGGCGAGGTGCTGGCCATCCGGCTCGAAAGCCCGCGACACATCTCCTTCGGCGCCGTCGCCGACCGCTACGTGACCGTGGATTTCACCGGGCGCCGCTTCGTCACGCTCGTCGAGACCGAATCTGCGCGCTGGAGCGACTTCGTCTGGAACGACGGCAAGAGCTTGTATAACGTCTATCGCGAGACCATCGACTTCGGCGCCATCGAGTCCGTGAGCCTGTGGCTGCAAAACCTCCCGCCCGGCCAGGACACGAGGTGCCGCCTCGGCCCGGTGAAGGCGTTGCCCCTGCTGCCGGCCACGATCAAGAACCCCGCGCTCACCGTGAACGATGAGCGCATCGAACTGCCGTCCGAACTGATATCGGGAAGCTGGATCGAGTGCAACGGAGCGGATGACTGCGCGGTGTATGGGCCCCGTGGCGAAACGCTCGTCAAGGTAAAGCTGAACGCGCCGCTGGCGACGCTGCGGGCGGGCAGCAACGAATTGCGCTTTTCGTGCTCGTCCGAATCGAGGCCGGCGCCGCGCGTGAAGGTGACGCTCTTCACTCTGGGCGAGGAACTATGAGCTAGCCCGACTTCGCGGATTCGGGCCGAACAGACCATCGAAGAGAATCTTCTGGCCACGCTCTCGGCTAAGCACGAACTCGCCCTGGCGGCTCTGGATGTCGAATCCAAAGTCAATTCGGTCGACCTGCAAAGCGGAATGGAGGAATTGAAACGGCGGCTGGAAGTGTTGCTCGGCGCAAAACCGGAGGCGCCGGTCGACGAGAGCGCAAAAGCGGGGCAGGAAAAAGTCGCTCGCGAGCAGGCCAAACGCGAGCGCATTGCCGCGGCGGGCGGACAACTGCTTGGTTCCGCCTCGCTTTCCTGGGCGAACTGATTCCAAACCAGCCGGAAACCGACGCTTCGCGGCGCCTGAGCGAACTGTTTCGGCAGCAACTCGGTCAATGCCTGGAAAAAGACGAGCGCGGCCAACTCAAGTTGACCGTGACGCTGCCCGATCCCGCCGCCGTCGCACAGTTGGCCAATTCCTTAGCGCGGCTGGCGGCCTCCGCGTGAGGCTCGCCCGAGATAGTTCATGTCGCCGAAAGCAGGCTCGTCGAACTTGAATGAGCCCGAATTCGGGGTTAAAGGCAAATTGACTATTAAGACCGAGCCCTCCGACCGGAAGCCCGTGGAGCCAAGCAACCGCGCGTTGGTCACGGCGCCGAGATCCTTCGCGATTCGTTTTCGTGAGTTCCGGCCGCTGAGACGGCTCCCGGATAGTGCGGTCTTTTGTATTTCTCCCGGTTCAGACTTCTTCATGACACAATTCTTTCCATTTCCTGATTCGTTCGCTTCCACCGCGGTCGTTTCAACCGCGTCCAGGACGAATTGTCGTGAATTGTCCGGAACGCGCCTTGAAATGCGGCGCAATAACGCAGATTGCTGCTGACGACTCGATGATGTGTCGCTGGCGCGTACGTGGTAGGTCGTGATGCGCCATGGGCGTGTCAGTGGCCTGTCGGTGGCGCGTCGGTGACGCACCGATGGCGCGTCGTGAAGTGTCCTCGATCACCAGTGACCGTTCATGGCACGCCATTGAATGGTCGCGACAATTCAGTGGCGCGTCAGTGAAACATGATGACCGAACGTCTGATCGGGGTAGGGCGTGCCTTCTGTTAAACTGATCTCGATGAATTTTCATTTTCCTCGGACTGCCGTGGCTCCAGAGTAAACGCCCACTGATTCAATTCCCGGATCGTGTCGTTGACGGCGCTTATTCGCCGGTCCGTGTTTCGAGCGAGGCACGCCAAATTGCTTGTATGGCGTACCGCCGCGTTTGTTCATGACAGCCTTCCGCGCTGCGTTGTCGATGCGGCGTGTCAGCCGTTCCAGGATTTCTACGGTGAGCGTAAGTTCCTCGGATGTGGGATTCGCCGGATCACCTTGACCCTGGCGAACTCGCCGTCGCGATAATCAGATTCCCAAAAAGTTGGGTGCCACTATTGGATTCGATGGCCGTTTTCATGCCGGCCGTTCAAGCACACAGGCCCGAACAAAGATTGTGACTGTGGGTCACAATCTTTTCCTCAAGACTTGATAGACTTTCTTTCGTGATTACAGCAAAAAGACGGTACAGTTTGAAAAGCGCCAAGCATTACTTCCACGAACACCTGTCGGTCGGCCATTATTACCAAGAAGTGATCTCACCAACATCCGCAGAGGAGGTTAAATGAGAGCAGAATGCGTCATCGACGGCTTGGCCGAGTCCCCGACGAGGGCCGATGTCAGCCCTGTCGATGAACAGGGCCCACAGAGGAATAGTCGCAGGAACGTTTTCTTACCGCGGTTGGCATACACGGTTCAAGAAACAGCCCATGTCCTCGGCGGCGTATGCCCAAAGACGGTGCGACGTCTGATCGCGAGAAAGCTCCTGCGTTCTTCTCGTGGATTGCGTTGTCCTCTGATCCCGATCTGGGAGATCGTTCGATACCTCGCGACGACGAGCGGGCACTCCGCCAAAGAACAAGAGAGACTCATTCAGTTGTTCTATGAGTCTCTCCTTACAGTTCATGGAGAGCCGTCGCGGGGTTTTGAACGCCCATTACAGAGAGACTCTGAAATCCAATGCTGAGCTGTGGCCAGCGTTAGGTCAACTTCTTCGCCATATTCTCCGAATGCTCGTTCCTGAGATGGCTGTAGGTCTTGGCAATCAAAACCCCGCCATCGCGATGTCCCTGCCAAGATGCGATGGTCTTGAAGTCAACGCCTTTCTCGATGGCCCGGGTGATCAAGCATCTCCTGAGTGAACGGGGCGAGAAATGCGGGAACTTGAGGCGCCGGCATGCCGTCGTGAGGGCCTTCTTGGGATCTCGCACTCTAAACACAGGTTGTCCAACTTGAATGCCCGCGCTCGCTTTCAGCTTTTCCAGGAGGGGCAAAAGCTGAGGAAAGATCGGAATCGTATAGCCCGTGTCGGTCTTGGAGCGATAGAGCGTGATTCGCTTCGCATCGAAGTCGATGTGTTCACCCTTCAGATTCGCGCATTCCGCGGTTCCAACGCCGGCGAGGCCCATGAACTCAATTAGGTCTGCAGAATCGTCA
>QHOP01000157.1 GCA_003219345.1 Verrucomicrobiota bacterium | reverse complement strand
CTGCCCGGCTTCGCGAATTTCGTCGGCGAAGTCATGGTCTTCTTCGGCACGTGGAAGAGCGGCCTGGGAGCCGCGCAACAGCTCGTCGCTGCGGCCGCCTGGGGCGGACTCATCGTTGGCGCGGTCTATATGCTGCGCGCTGTGCGAAACATTTTGCACGGCCCGGTGGCTGAGAAATGCGAATCGGTGACCGACGCGAATTCGTGGCGCCAATTGCCGTTCGTGCTTCTGTTGGTCGCGCTGTTTGTGTTCGGCTTTTTCCCGAAAGTCCTGACCGAAAAAATCAGGCCGGGCGCAGCGCTGATTGTTGACATGGCGAACGGCGGCAACCAGAACACGCCGGTCAAACCACCGGCCGGGGTGAACGTTGTGCAAACGACCTCTGAAACAAAATGAATTCGGGCAGAGCGTGATATCCCCATCGCGCCGGAGCCGCGGCGGGCTGGGGACAGCCCGCCCTGCCGGCCGACCGAAAAACTCGATGAACTATTCGTTGACGATTCTGGAAATGGCCGTGATCGCCCTTGGACTGGGCTTGCTATTGTTGGATTTGTGGACGCCGGCCGAGCAAAAACGCCAGCTCGGTTACGTCGCCGCGACCGCGCTCGGTTTCGTGTTGTTGTTCAGCTTTTCGAGCTTGGTTGATTCCGGCGCGGCGGCCACTGCGTTCAACGGCATGTATGTGCAGGACGATCTGGCGCTGTTCTTCAAACGTTTCTTCCTCCTCGCGGCCATCCTCGTGCTGGTGATGTCCGTGGAATTTGCCGATTGTATCCCGACGGGCATTTCGGAATTCTACGCGCTCATTCTGTTCGCCCTGTCGGGAATGATGGTTGCGGCGTCAACCAATGATTTCAGCCTGCTGTTCGTCGCGGTGGAACTCATCACTGTCACGTTTTACGTCCTCACCAGCTTCCAGCGCAGTCGGCTGGCGTCGCTCGAAGCGGGCGTTAAGTACCTGATTCTCGGCGCGCTGTCGTCGGCCTTTATGGTCTTCGGCATCGCGCTGGTTTTCGGAACGACCGGCAAGCTGAACTTCACCGAGCTGGCCGGAGTCGCGGCGCAATTCTCGGCTGACAAAGTTTTCCTGCTTGGCTTGTTGCTGGTATTGGTTGGTTTGGGTTTCAAAATTGCCGCGTTCCCGTTCCAAATCTGGGCGCCGGATGTTTATCAGGGTTCCCCGGCCCCGACGACGGCATTCCTCGCGGTCGGGTCGAAAGCGGCGGGATTTGTATTGTTGCTCCGCGTGTTATTCGGCGCAGTGCCGGAGGTCACGGCGCAGTGGACGAGACTGCTCATCGCCATTTCCGCCGCAACGATCCTTTACGGCAACCTCTGCGCCATCCCCCAGCGAAATTTGAAGCGGCTGCTCGGTTATTCCAGCATTGCTAACGCCGGCTACATGTTGCTCGGGGTCGCGGCGCTGAGCCACACCGGCCAATCCGCGCTGCTTTTCTACCTTGGCGGCTATCTCTTCACCGTGCTCGCGGCATTCACCGTGATTTGCCTGGTGATGCGCCGGATGGAAGGCGAAGACATCAGCGCGCTGGCCGGGCTGAATCAGCGCTCGCCGTTCCTGGCGGTGACGATGACCTTGGCGATGGTTTCGCTGGCCGGCATTCCGCCGCTGGCCGGATTTTTCGGAAAATTCCTGCTGCTGAAAGCGGCGGTGGAACAAGGCGCTCCGAACCATGCTTACTACTGGCTCGTCGCTTTGGCCGTCGTCGGTGTGGTGATTTCGCTTTACTACTACTTTGGCGTGGTGCGGGCGATCTATTGGTCCAAACACCCCGCCGATTTGTCGCCTATCGAGATTTCCACGCCCATCAAAGTTTCCCTCTGCTTCTGCGTGCTCGGCATGTTTGTGCTCGGACTGTTTCCGGGCGTTGTCGTCAACGCGGCCGCCAACGCGGTCGCGACACTGAAGTTTTAGCCGTGGCTTTGAAGCAGCCGAGGTAACGAGGCTCACGCCAAGAGGTGAAATGCGGACTCCGAACCCAGTCAGAGTCTTCTCACGTCGGCTGCTGCTTTTTATAAGCCGTTCGCCATCGCATTCTCAGACGACTCGCATCTGCACTGCGTCCACAATCTGTTCACCGACGGTGATGGAGCTGATGATGACGACGGTGTTGCCCTTTTGCAGCAGGCCTTTGGCGATGAGGGATTGCAGCGCGGGGTCGATGGTTTTTTCCGGGTCGGCATGGTTGAACGGCGCCACGACGGGCGTGACGCCCCAATTCAAGGCCAGCGCGTTGGCCACAGTCCAGTTCTCACAGACGGCATAAATTTTGGAGTGGCGCGGGCGCATCCAGCCCGCGTGCCGGGCCATGTTGCCGCGAATCGTGAAGACCACGATCGCATCGGCTTTCAACTCGTTGGCCATGACGACGGCGCTCTTGACCATTTTCTGGCGCGGACTGGTCAACTCCGCCTGTTCGTAAAAGTTTGCGCCGCCGCTGCGCTCGATGCGTTGCGCGATGCGGTCGAACACTTCGACGCATTTCACGGGATATTTGCCGACGGTGGTTTCGCCGCTGAGCATGATGGCGTCGGTCTGCTCGAACACCGCGTTGGCGACATCGGTAACTTCGGCGCGCGTCGGCATCGGGCTTTCAATCATGCTCTCGAGCATGTGCGTCGCGACGATGACCGGCTTGCCGACGCGCAGGCAGATCTTCACGATCTTGCGCTGGATGATGGGCAGTTCTTCGTAGGGCAATTCGATGCCGAGATCGCCGCGCGCGACCATGATCGCGTCGGCTTCGGCGACGATTTCACTGAAATTCTTGATCGCCTGCTGGTCCTCGATTTTGGCAATGATGAGCGGCCGATGTTGCCCGCGTTCGATGACGGCTTTCAACTGTTGAATGTCCTTGGCCTCGCGCACGAACGAGAGCGCGATGTAATCGACTCCGGCCTGCAGACCGATTTCAACATCCCCCAGGTCCTTGGACGTGAGCGCGGGCAGGCTGACTTTGACACCCGGCAAATTGATGTGACGCCGGCTGCCGAGCGTGCCTTCGGTGAGCACTTCGCATTCGACTTTATTGCCCTCCTTGGCCTGGACCTTCATCTGCAGAGCGCCGTAGTCGAGCAGAACGACGTCGCCAACGGCGATGTCCCTGACGAAATTCTCATAGTTTACGTCCACCGAATGCTGCTCCTCGCTCCGCTCGCCGCGGACGGTGAGCGTGAATTTCTGGCCGGGTTTGAGGTCGAGCGCGGCCGGCAGGTCGCCGGTGCGGATGGCCGGGCCTTGCGTGTCCATCATGATACCGACCGAACTGTTGCGCTCTTTGGCAGCGTCACGAATGTCGCGGACGACGCGATGGACCCAGTCGTGCGGCGCGTGCGACATATTGAGGCGAAACACGTTCACGCCCGCGTCGATGAGCTGGCCGAGCATTTCCGGGGAATCGGTGGCGGGACCGAGTGTGGCGATGATCTTCGTCTTTCTCATGCGTCGAATCCGAGCCGCCAGCGTAAGGAAAGCTCGATGAATGGAAAGCGTTTATTCGAATTCGATCGGCGCAACATTTCCAAACGTGCAGGACGGAAAAAACAACTTGTCTTCGGAGATGGGCTGCATTAATTGTCCCTCTGAAAGGTCGGAGATGAACAGAAGAGAGAAGCTCATTTCCCTTGGTGTGCTGCTGTGCTTTTTTACGCAGCAGTCCTTCGCAGCTAATCCTCTGGATGATTGGCACTGGCAAAATCCCAGACCCCAGGGGAACAGCCTCCTCGGCATCGGCTTCGGTCAGGGAAGGTTCATAGCCGTGGGGACATCGGGCACGATTATTCAGTCCACAAATAGCCTGGATTGGGCGGTTATCAAGAATCCGACGGACCAAAACCTTTACGGCGTTGGAGCCGGCAATGGCATCCTTGTCGTTGTAGGCGCCGGCGGAACGGTTCTGACCTCGACGGATGGCTCCAATTGGACGCTCAGGAGTGTTCCCTCAGTGACGAGCGATCTGAAGTCGGTAACATACGGCAACGGTCAATTCGTAGCCGTGGGAACGGGCGCGATTTTAACTTCAACTGATGGTGCATCGTGGAACGTGCAGACGGCCGGGGCAAACCACTACTTAAGTTCAGTCGCTTTCGGAAACGGCACGTATGTCACGGTCGGTATGAACGCTGTTTGGATGTCTTCACCAGACGGTGTCAATTGGTCCACTTACTCAACCGGCAAGAACCAGAACGTTGCCGTTACGTACGGCGACGGGTCCTTCGTCGCATTATCCTGGACACCGCCACTGGAAAATGCCTCGTTTGCGAACGTCTCGACAGGCAGCGCGCCGGGGACGAACTATCTCGTTCCTGTCACTGCCTATCAGTGGAGTATTGCCTTCGGCAAAGGGATTTTTGTTGCTGTTAACGAATTTCCTGGCTGGAAAAACATCTGGAGTTCGTCTAACGGACAGACGTGGTCGGGTCAGGATTTATCCGCATCCCAAGGATTCTCGGCCGTCGCCTTCGGCGATGGCACTTTCGTCGCCGTGGCGGGCGACGAGATATTGACGTCACCCGATGGTGTGCAGTGGACTAACAGAACCTCCAGGGTCGGTGGACTCGCTTTTCTTTCGGGACTCATATCCGTCGGCTCGACAAACGTCGTCGTAGGAGGTTCTGCGGCGCGGAGCGACGACGGACGCCGCGAGGGGGTCGTCGTTACTGCAACAAACGGCGTTGATTATGCGACGGTTCCATTGTCTCCCTCACCAGGATCACTCCGAGACATCGCAGTCAACCCGTCAGGAAAGGTTGTTGCAGTCGGCAACGATGGTTCAGTCGTGACGTCTGATGATCTTGTAACTTGGAGCAGCCGGAATTCGGCAACGTCAGCCGCGCTCTATGGCGTCGCTTACGGGAACAATCAATTCATGGCGGTTGGAACATCCGGAACTATGATTGTTTCCCAAACAGGAAACGTTTGGGCATTACGCCCCGCAGTCACCACGCGAGCCCTGCGCGACGTGGCGTATGGCGGCGGCAAATGGCTGGTTGCAGGCGACGGTGGAACCATTCTTTCCTCTACCAACACCGTGGATTGGGAACCTCAGGACTCTGCCACCCTTGACGATTTGTACAGTGTCGGATACGGCGGTGGACTGTTCGTTGCGGTGGGCAATAACGGTCGTATCACCACATCGTCGGACGCGGTAAACTGGACTTTGCGTAGTTCCGGCGTCACCGCAGACCTCTATTCGATTCAGTATGGTCATGGAGTTTGGCTCGCCGCGGGCTTGAGTGGAACCGTTCTATCGTCCTTCGACGGCGTTGAGTGGACAAGGAGGTCTGTCGGTAGCGCCTTGGATTTCTACGGGACTGGCTTTAGCCAAAGTTCATTCACGTTGATAGGCGGAGGTGGGGCCATTCTTCAATCCGATGGTCTCGACGTTCCCCTGCTCACATTGCCTCGCTTCTCCCAAAGCAACCCCTTTCAGGTTTACTTCACGGGTCCGGTTGGAACTTTTCGGCTGTTAGGTGCCGACAGGATTGACTCAACGACATGGTCCACCGTGCTTACGTTTACCAACGCCTCAGGTTCAACGCGATTGCAAGAAGAGGTTTCCACCTCATCTCCGGCGCGTTTCTACCGAGTTGTCAATCCATAACGCGTTGTTTTGAGCGTCGATTGCAAACCCACGAGGTTTGGTGAGCTGTGTCAATTCCCGGCTTCTCGGAATGACGAAAAGGGTCTTGATATTTCCGCCGGCGAACCCCATAAATCCCCGAAGTGAAAGACGAACATCATGGCTGATATCGCAAACCGATACGCTGAAAACGTCCCGGGCAAGTTTTACGTCGATAACCAGTGCATCGACTGCGACCTTTGTCGCGAAACCGCTCCCAATAATTTCAAACGCAACGATGACGGCGGTTATTCGTTCGTCTACAAGCAGCCGGAATCACCGGAGGAGGAAGCTCAATGCAAAGAAGCCAAGGAAGGCTGCCCGGTCGAAGCCATCGGTGATAACGGCGACCAGGGGTAATCCAGAGAACAGAATCTCGGTTCCGCAGGCGATCTCGTCTGCGGATTTTTTTCGCTTGGGCCAGGAGCATTTGAGAATGGCGAAACCCGAATGACGAATGTCGAAGTAATGCCAAAATCCGAATGCCCAATGGAACGCGACAAATCCTGGCTCGCTGGATTTCCTGAATTCGTATTTCTTTCGTCATTAGTGGTTCGTCATTCGGATTTGATTCAGCACCGTCCGCCGCAACAACTCCAGCGCTTGTTGTGAGGTGACATATTTGAACGTCTCGCGGTCGTAGCGGTTCACGGGATTCAAAACAAAAGTGTGCCGGTCCGTCGCCAGGGCGATAAAGACCGTGCCAACCGGTTTGCCCGGCGTACCGCCCGCCGGCCCGGCAATGCCAGTCACCGCAATCGCAAAGTGAGCGCCTGTTTTATGCCGCGCGCCTTCGGCCATCT
>QHOP01000426.1 GCA_003219345.1 Verrucomicrobiota bacterium | reverse complement strand
TGGTTGGAGATCAGTCTGCGTCCTTCGGGCACCTTCGGCCAATTCACGTTTCTGACACCGCGCCAGCCGCTCACGCCAACGCCCAATGCTCTGTTTTCGGTAAACGCCGCGCTCGCCGCCACCGCCACAACGGCCAACGGCATCGCCGCCAGCGCCGTTTCTCCCGCACAACTGAACACGTCTGACGCGCCAGGCAACGGCCAAGTGTTGGCCTACAACGGCACGAGTCTGGTTTGGACGAACGCCTCGACGGTGGCTGCTGCATGGACCTTGAACGGCAATGCAGGCACGGTGCCGGGCGTGAATTTTCTCGGCACGACGGACAACCAGCCATTGGAACTTTGGGTAAATGGAACGCGGGCGTTGCGGTTGGAGGTCAATACAAACTCGCCGTTAACCGGATGGATAGCGAATATTATCGGCGGCGCGTCTAACAATTTTGTGGCTCCCGATGTGGTTGGAGCGACGATCAGCGGTGGAGGAATTGCAAATCAAGTCGGGCCTATTCCTGTAAACAACCAAATCGCAGCGAATTTCGGTACGATCAGTGGCGGCGCAGGCAACATCATTCAAGTCGCGGCGCTTGATTCCTTCATTGGTGGCGGAGTTTTCAACACTATCCAGAATCGCGCTGAGCATTCCTTCATCGGAGGAGGCGACGGCAACACCATTCAAAGCGTCGCATTCAACTCGATTATTTGTGCGGGTCATTTCAATTCCATTCAAACCAATTCGCCATTCGCTACGATTGGTGGCGGGGACAACAATACGATTCAAGCCAACGCCAGTTCATCCACAATCGCGGGCGGCTCCGCCAACGTTGTCAGCAATGATGCCAGTGACTGTTTTATTGGCGGGGGAATCTTTAACGTGATTTCCCCTGCCGCGGGCGCTTCCACCATTACTGGAGGGACAGGGAACACAATCGCATTGTTCGCAGATTCCGCATCGATAGGCGGCGGATCGTACAACTCCATTCAGTCGCTCGCTACCAAAGCTACCATTGCTGGCGGTCAGGCTAATACTATCCAGCAAGGTGCTTACAATGCCTCCATTGGTGGCGGCTATGTCCACGTCGTCGGCACCAACGCAGCGTTTGCCACCATTGGCGGCGGTTATATTAACACCGTTACCAATCTCTACGGAACGGTTCCGGGCGGTCGAAACAATATCGCAGGAGGAAAGGACAGCTTGGCGGCCGGTCGGCGCTCGCACGCTCTTCACGATGGAACCTTCGTCTGGGCAGACTCCGGCGACGCTGACTTCGCTTCAACTGTCACGAACGAATTCGCTGTGCGCGCCACAGGCGGCGTCCGATTTGTCTCCGCCATCGACACCAGTGGCACGCCTGTTGCCGGCGTGACATTGCCTGCGGGCAGCGGCTCTTGGTCTTCACTTAGCGATCGCAACGCCAAAGCCAACTTCGCCCCGATAAGCTCACGCGAGTTGCTCGACCGTCTCGCCGAGTTGCCGGTTCAAACCTGGAATTACAAGAGCCAGAACGATTCCGTCCGCCATATCGGCCCCACGGCGCAGGATTTTGCCGCCGCGTTCCACGTCGGCGAGGACGACCGCCACATCGCCACGGTGGACGAAGGTGGCGTGGCGCTGGCGGCGATCCAGGGCCTGAACCAAAAACTCGAAGAACGACTGACGGAAAAGGATGTTGAAATTCGGATTTTGAAAAAGTCCGTGGCCGAGTTAAAAGAACTGGTGTCAGCCATAACGCAACAACAAAACGAGGCGCGCCATGAAAGCTCATCCAATTGAATCAACGTTCGCAAGAACCTTCGTTCTCCCGCTCGCCGCGGCATTGCTGCTGACGGCTGGCGCGGTTGCGGAGGCCCAGCCTTTCGTCATCGACTGGTTCACCATTGATGGCGGGGGCGGCACGAGCAGAGGCGGCAACTACACGCTGAGCGGCACCATCGGCCAGCCGGACGCGGGCGCGTTGAGCCGCGGCGGCTACACCCTCGAAGGCGGTTTCTGGCCGGGCATTGCCGTCGCCACTACGACCGGCGCTCCAACCCTGTTCATCCAACCCGCCGGCATCAACGTCATCATTTCCTGGTCACCGGCGACGGCCGGGTTCACACTGGAACAGACGGACAATTTATCCTCGCCGGTCTGGTCCGCCGGGCCGACGGGCAATCCTACCACTCCGATTCCCGCGGGCAGCGGAACTCAATTCTATCGGCTGCAGAAACCTTAGCGCAGCTACACGGCGCCTGTGTCAGGCGTCGGGTTGTTCCCCAAACGAAGATTTACATAGCCGCCCTGAAATCGTCTGGTTCGCGGGAATTCGCGTAATTCGCGGATCATCTTCACTCCTCAGGGTGCGTCAACCATGTCCCGACTCTGCGTGAATCGCCGTCTCATTGTATGGCTCGCTGCGCGTCGTCAAGGTAGTTTCGCCCTGTTGCCCTTCGACTTCCACCTGTGACGATGCTCGCTTCGCCAGGGCCGGTGGCGATTAAGGATTCACGCGGGAAGTGTCACGGTCGTTGGTGCCTTCGTGAGGTTCGGCCAGCGCAGGGTGAAGTCCGCCGGGACGAACGCGCAGACGCGGATGCGCAAGCGTTGGTCACGGCAGGGAAATCTTTCACGGCGGCTGGTCGGCGCTTTTTTCACCGGCAATGGTGCCATCCAGCATTCTGACACGGGCAATACGCGGCCCACGCGGATGATTCTGAAGTGAAGTCGGCTCATCCATCGCACGGCTGCTTTCCGGCTTTGGCGCGGCTGGTGGCATAACCGGCGGCGCGGGAGGTAAGATGATGCGGCGCTGTCTCCGCCGTTTGCGCCTTTTCCCGCCGTCCAGGACGATGCGGCCGTATTCGGCCACGCGCGCCCGGCTGGTCTTGACCCCATTCTGTTGCAGCAGATCGGCAATGACAGCATAGGATGCCTTCTTGCCGCGCAATTCCACTATGGAATCATGGAACGGCTTCAGATTCCTAAAGGGAACGCGGCTGGGATTGGGTTGATATTCCTGAATCACTTTGCGTAGCAATTCAAGATTGGGCGTTGGCGGTGACGCGCTTGATGTGTTCATAATGCTGGGGAGTCATGGTTGAGAACGTGATGACAAAACCTCGACGAGGCAGGATGTTTCGCGGGATGTTGCATGGCTACTATCCGGACTGCGACGCGGACACTCCGTGACCGTTGCGCACCATCTTGCGAGTTGTCTCGCAAGTCGTCTGCGCGGATGTTCGGCGGCAATGTGTTTGCCACTGCCCGGCAATTGCCGGGAAATTGTGCGGAGGTGGCGCAAGACATCTTACCGGATGTCTTGCCGGATGGCTCGCGGACGCTGCGCGACCGACTCGCGGGATACCGCTGAACCGCCGGCGAGCTATTGGCGAGTCGTAAAAACCTTACACAGTTAAGGAGTAAAGCGTCCCTCGTATAAAAGCGGTAGCACAAAACCGTGCGACTGCACCGTGCTTTGAGAATAATTGCATCGGATTTTTCACGCTTCGTGAAAATGACTGCGCAAATTGATTGTGCAATTTTTGACGTGAAATTGAGCGTGCCGGCGTTTGCCTGTTTGTGGGCGCGCCCGGCACAGTTTGGTTGCTGGCGGTGAAATGTCGTCATGCTTAATCCGTTGTTTTCGTCGTCGCCGTCCCACGTTTGGTCAACCTCGATGCTGATGATTGCCGGTGGTGGTTGGCTCGTCGGTCGCGTCGTGATGATGATGCCTGGGGGGAACTGCGGCGGAGTTTCCCTGTGGCCGTTTGCGCCGCAAGCCGCCGCTGAAATATCCAGGCGATCACCAGCAGCGCCAGCCAGACAAACACGAGGTAAAGGTAAACGCCGTAATTTTGGATCGGGGCGTCCAGAAAGTTGAATACGTGATCGAGCAATTGCGCGGCATTTAAGTTCATGGCTCCTCCTCCGTTCGCTTAGAAGAATCAGCCGCCGTCCTGACAATGGCGAGAATGGCAGCCTTGAGTGCGGCGGGAAGTTTTGCCCAAGCCGTGACTACTTGGGACAAATCATGTCCGGCTTTGACCCGCCTTTGTGAGGCTACTTGTGAGGGCGAGACCGTTTTAGCCGCGTCATTATTGGGTTCGTGGCGGGTTCGAGCCCCGCCACTCCCGCCAGACACGCCGCGGATGAGTCTTAGGGAGCCTGTAATGCGCGGACGGAGACGGGGATGAGGGCCTCCAAGGCTGGGATGTCTTCCTCTCGCGCCAACCGTGGTTTCCAATCCACAGCAACCTTGGGGGCAGGCGTCATATCACCACTCCGTTCGGGGCCGTGAAGGTTTTATCCTCGATATTGCCCGTGTTGCGCGTGTGCGCGGGTTCAAACACAAGAACTTCGGCCTCAGCGTCGGCCATCGTGCGATGCTCGACGCCACGCGGAACGACACAGAATTCGCCAGCTTGCAAAGTCACGCGACGGTCGCGGAACTCAACCGTCGTCTGGCCTCGCCAGACCAGGAACATCTCGTCCTCTTGTTCGTGCAGGTGCCACGGAAAAACTCCGGCGAACTTCACGAGCTTGAGTTCCTGGCCGTTCAACTGTGCAACCACCTTCGGTCGCCAATGTTCGTGGATCAATGCAAATTTCTCGTCCAGAGAGGCTTTGGTCATACTGTTTTATGTCATCACAAAAAGTCGGGCCGGGCCGCGTCGATTTCACCGATTTTGTCAGGCGGCGCTCGTAATCGCATGAGAGACTGGTTTGGGAACGTGAACGTGCATCGTGGAGGTGAGACGGTCAAGCAGTGCCTCCGCATCGGTTGAAACGGCGAGCATGGAGTGATGTTTGGAACTAAGAAACTGCTCGTCGCGCACGTGCGCAAGGAACTGAAGCAGGAGGTCATAGAACCCACGGGCGTTGAGGAGTCCGACCGGCTTGAGGTGCAAGCCTAGCTGGAGCCAGGTGAAAACCTCGATGACCTCCTCCAAGGTGCCGATGCCTCCGGGCAGCGCGACAAACGCATCGGCGAGTTGCGCCATGCGCTGCTTGCGCTCGTGCATGGTCTCGACGGGTATCAATTCCGTGAGGCTCGTGTGTGCGCGTTCCTCGGCAATCATGGCGCGGGGGATCACGCCAATGACTTGGCCTCCGGCTGCCAATGCAGCGTCCGCCAACGCGCCCATCAGACCAACGCTGCCGCCGCCGTAGACGATGGTGAGGTCGCGACGGGCGCAAGCTATGCCGAAGGCTGCTGCCACAGCCGCGTATTCGGGAGATGCGCCTAAGCTGGAGCCAGAATAAACGCAGATTCGAGACATAGTGCGAGGCCGCGTAACGATCCAAAGCTCTAGCTACGCCGGGCCAGTGACGCAAGGATGAACTCGCGAATTAGCGGCGAACTGAAGCAGCAATCCGGCGTCGGCTCCGGGCAGGGCTAAGCAGGAAGGCGATCATTGCCCTCCCGCAACCACGGGACTCGTCCACGAGCCTCGACTAAGACTCGCTCCACTGTGTCGCAACAACACGCCGAACCTGGCGTTGCCCCTCCACGATTGTGGGCAATCGAGGCGGCACTTCAAAGGATGGAAATGAGCTATACATTTCATAATTTCAGTGCTATGAATTTACGATATTTCAATTCGAAGACTGGGCGCCGCTGAACTGCGGCATCAAACGTAGCAGTGCCTTTTTCGAGGCAAAGTTTAATGACTGTGACATGACACCGCGATCGCGCTGCGGGTTGAAACTTCTGATCGCTGTGGCGGCCTCTCTCTGCGCCGGCGGCGTCAGCGGATGCAAACCGGATAGCGCCACCCAGAGTGAATCGACACAAACTGGAACGGAGCCAATCCACAACACCGGCCGGCTGACTAACACTGTCGCCGAGAGTGACTGGCGGAGCATCAAGGAGAAGAATGAGCAACTGGCGGCGGAGAACCGACTGCTGCGGCGGATGCTGGTGGAAGGCACATTTCAACAAGGCAACGCACCAACCAACAAACCGGCTCTCAGACCGACCGTGAGCAGGATTTCCACTAACTCCGCCGATTACTGGATAACCTTGGACAAGAAACGCCACAACAAGAAGTGTCGTTATTACCAGATTTTCAAAGGAAGGCCCTGCGGTCCCGACGAAGGAGAACCCTGCCCGATTTGCGGCGGTTAACGGCTTCTGAGTTTTTCTCGCGACAGAGGCGAAGAACTACCGCTCCGCTTTACTCTGCTGTGATTGCGATCAGAAATGGTGCAGCGTCGGAACCTGCGGAGATGTAATCAATACTTTTGATTTCTCCGTCAGGCAGCGGATTGTCCCAACTCGTTTTGAACAGGGTTTTGTTGTCGGCGTCACGCGGCGGTTTGATTGACCAGGCGACTACAGAGTTTTTATCGAGCGATTGCGAACTCGAATTGGCAAACCAGTCGCGCACCTGTTGCCCATAAAAGATGGGCAATTCGCGCGTTTCCCCGTTCGAATAATTGAGGCGATAGCTGCCGATTTTGGTCCCGTCGGGAACAGACCAACCTGTTGAATGCAGAAAGTGAAGTCTTTTGCACTTGGCTGCGAAGGGGATACCTTTGACCTCACTGGGGAACTTCCCGCCCGCTTCCTCCAGCTTTCGTCCGGCGATTTGGACCACGCCGCGCACATCAAACGAAACATCGGCGAAGGTCTGCAAACCTTGCGGCAGTGGCGCCAGGTCATATCCCTGCGTGCCAGGTGCTGTCGGGTGCCAGGCTTTTGCTAACGAGGCGTTGTAGAACTGGGACAAGTCAACTTGATTGGTTTTGGCTTCGGCACTACGCGGAGGATATGAAGGAGCACTCACTCCATCACCACTACCGCCACCTCCTCCGGCCAGGCGGGCAAAGTCCTTACCAAAGAGTTTCTCGGGTGACAGGTCGGCTTTATCCACGACAGAGAACAAATCCTCCCATGAACTTCCGCTTTCGTAGATCTCGCCATCGAACGAAAGGTTTAAGACCTGGTTGTGCAAATGACATCGAACCATGGGAACGACGGAGCCCACCACACCCATTTGTTTTTGTTTCCACTCCAGCATCTTGATTTTGCCGCCGTTGTAGATGGCGCCCATGTCGGTGTTCGCAAACTCAAACAGGTAAGCATTCGCCAAATGAGGGTCCACGATGCCAAAATTTGAGATTTTCCCCGTTCGTTTGGTGACCGGACAGACGAGGACTGATTTATCCGGGAGGTAGCTCGGTGCCAGGTCCGAGAGCCAGTCTGGAAGCGCCTTGTGATCTCGTCGATATTTTTGAATGGCTTCGTAAATTTGCTTCAGGTTGCCAATGCAGGCCTCCTTTTCCTGGTCAGCCTGTTTGTCATCCTGCCCCAAAGCGCCCCTCACGTCACCGGCGCAAACGCAGCAAACGATTACTAAGCTGAAAAAGACGCGCGCATTATCTTTCATAGATTGGTCAAGGTTGTTTGAAGCCGCGTGTTATTGACTACAACGCGCCGGCAACCGTTGGGATGGCTTGGCGCAAATCCGGGCAATCGATTGTTGGCACCCGGCGACTTTACGAAGATTAACCTCCCGTGCAAGCAACAAAATCACGCTCTGCCTCTGGCTGAGAACTTAGCCATGTGGCCGCGAAGCCAAGGCTATTCCATTTCGTTTCCGGCGTCTTTTTCACCGAGTAAAGCCGTTTCCGGAGCCTGTAATCGCCGAGGCGTGACCTCCACCGGCAAAGCCGGGTCGATCTCCTCTTCGGTTCCCGTAGTCTCCAAATCACGGAATTTGCGGGCGCTGACCAGAACTCGTGACTCAAGCGAGCCGGCGGCTTTGTTGTAACTCTCCACAGCTTTACCCAACGTCGAACCCACGTCGCTAAAGTGGCCGCCCATGTCAGCGATGCGCTTATAGAGTTCCTTTCCCAGGTCGCTGATTTCCTTGGCGTTGGCGGCAAGTTTCTCCTGTCGCCATCCGTAGGCGACGGCTCTCAACATGGCGATCAGCGTCATCGGCGTGGCCAAAATCACGCGCTGCTCTACTCCTTGTTCAAGGAGCGCCGGGTCTTGTTCCAGTGCAGCGCTGTAAAAGTTGTCGCCGGGCAGAAACAACACCACGAATTCGGGCGAAGGCTGGAATTGATCCCAATAGGATTTTCTACTCAATGCATT
The DNA here is from genome assembly GCA_003219345.1 of Verrucomicrobiota bacterium. GTDB lineage: Bacteria > Verrucomicrobiota > Verrucomicrobiia > Limisphaerales > AV2 > AV2. Next base: position 5,250 of record QHOP01000426.1, on the reverse strand, counting down.
GACGTGATTGCGAATCTGGCGAGCGTGGTCCTGCAATTTCGTTCGTCGGGTCGGCTCGTCATTGGCCTCAGCCGCCTCAAGATAGGCCGACAACGGCGCTTTGGCATCGACGACGATGTTCTTTTTGCCCGGCAATCGCACAATCAGGTCGGGGCGGAGCCGGCCCTCCTCGGTGGACACGCTTTGTTGTTCGTAAAAATCGCAATGATCAACCATGCCGGCCATTTCGACGACTCGCTTGAGCGTCATTTCGCCCCAGCGCCCGGCAACACGTGGCGTGCCTAACGCGCGCACCAGGTTGGCGGTTTCAAAGCGAAGCTGGCTTTGGGTCGTCAGCAAGGATTTGACTTGCTGGTTCAGCCCTTCATAAGCTCCCACCCGTGACTTCTCAAGCTCCTGAATCTTGGAATCGAACTTTTCCAGGGATTCCTTGACCGGCTTCACAAGTTGATCGATGGCTTGCTGACGTTTTTCCAGGTCCCCTCTGGCTGCTTCTTGAAACTTTCCGAGTTCGGACTTTGCCAAATCAAGAAAGGACTGATTGTTGCTCTTGAGCGCCTGCGCCGAAAGCGCCTCGAAAGCGTCGGAGAGTCTTGCTTGAGCTTCATTCAACAGAGCGATTTTTTCCTCAACCGCTTTACGTTCCTCCGCCAGGGTTGTTTCCAACTCCGACCGACCCATCTTTAACTCGGTGATTTGATTCTGCAGACTATTGATCTGTTCATCCCTGGTTGCGAGCTGGTCTTCAAGTTGAGGAATTCGTCTGGCTTTTTCCTCAGCGGTGGCCAGCGCGGTCGATTCGCCGTGAAGTTGGGAATCGAGCTGCGCAATTTTTTGCCTTTGACCCTCGGATTCGGCTCGAAGTTCTGTTATCTCCTGATCTCTGTCGGTTACGCGCTCGTTTAAAACTGCAAGGTCCAGTTCGGATTCAGCCTTTGCCTGCGCGGCTATGTGACGAATCCTTTCTCCGAGCAGGAACCAAACAACAACGCCACCCAGGAGGCAGCCGGCGATTAGTGCGATCATGCTGGTGAAGTCGTTCATCAGGTTTTCTTCAGTTAAGCAGCGCGGGATGACTTCGATTTCCACGCTGGCGCCGCGCGGAAGGCGGCGCTTTGAATCGCCGGGCGCGCGGGAAAATCGGTGATGAAATATTCCGGGGAAACTTCAATCATGATTGAGTTCGGGGGCATGAGTTTTGCGAAGTTTATCTCCGTGTACCGCTTTTGGAACCGGGGGTCAAGTTGCGGTTGCGCAATTTGCGCAGTCAACGGTCACGCTGCAATTTTTCAGGTGACACCCGCGAGTGCGGCCTGATAGAAAGTCGTCTAACGAGCCGGTTGATTCTCCGGCTGGGTTAAAGTTGCTGTAAGACTTGTACCTGGAAAATTGATATGAAGACTTGGAACTCTTTCGGTGGGGCGACCTTGCTGGTCGGGCTTTGTATATTGAGCGCCAACGTGGCTGTGGCCCAGACGACTCAACAGATTTCAGCGGCGAAGGACATTTTGGCAAAAGTGCCCGCGTCGGACTTGTCGGCCAAGGCCGCTCAACTCGTGGCCGATGCTCCGGCCAAAGGAAAGGCCGCGGTGGCCGCGGCGGTGGCCCAGGCGGTGGTGTCAATCAATTCGGACGTGACCTCGGCCGCGGTCGCTGCGATTGCGCTGAAAACGCCGGCCGTCGCTCCGGCGGCGGCGGCGGCGGCGGCGAGCAAGCTGCCGAATTCTGCCGGCGCCATTGCGGCGACGGCGGCGCGCGTGCCAGGAGTCAAAGCGGACGATGTGCGTTCGGCGGTGATTGCCGCCGTTCCGGCGCAGGCGGAGCAGATCGTGTCTGCCATGTCGCGAGCGAAACTCAGCTCTTCGCTTGGCCTGACTCCGGCGGCACCTTCCGTGGCGAGGTCGGATGCTTCCATCGATTCTGAAGACACGGAGGTTCTTTAACGGATTGCCAGAGCGTTTGCTGGTCGGGACTGGCCTGGCGGGTTCTCTTTTGCGCGAGGATAGTTAATGCGTCGTTCAAAACGTGGTCACTGTCTTTTGACAATTGCAGCAGGGCTTTCCGCGGCGGGCGCGCAAGCGTGGGCGGTCGATGCGAGCGACCTTTTGGTTTACAGCATCGGTTCGGTGCATGTTAAACCGCACCTCGCGTTGGCCGAGCAATACGACGACAACATTTTCTTTCGACCGAGCAAACCCATTCCGGGATTTCCTTTCCCGCCGGTCGAGGGTGATTTTCTGACGGTCGTAAGCCCGGGCGTGAACCTTCGACTGGGTCGCACTGAGGCGAACCACATTACCTTCGACTACACGGTGGACCAGTCGTTCTACGGTAATCAGACTGCGCAAGACCATCGTGATCACAGCTTTCTTTTGAATACATATCTGGCGGGCAGCCGCGTCAAGCTTGAGGGAAACGATCGTGTGCAGTTTCTTTCCGGCATTCTTGGTGGCGCCTTGAGTCAGGGGCAACGGGTTGACCGCAAGGTGTTTTCCGACGACTACCGGCTCGAATACGGTTTGAGCGACAAGACCAGCGTCTATGTCGATGGGGCCTTTGAAGCGACGGATTACAAGCGGGGCACTTCGCTTTATGATGAAAACACCATCCGTGGCACCGGCGGTTTTGCCTTTGGAATCGCGCCGAAAGTGAGGCTGTTCGGCGAGGTTCATTACGGTCAATCAGCCACCTCGCCCAATGTCCTTGCGTTGGCTGACGGGCCACACGCCGACCTTTACGGCGGATACGTCGGAGCGAGCGGCGATTTCAACCCCCGGTTGAGGGGCAGCATAAAGCTTGGCTATGAAGCTTTGAAGTTTTCCGACGGCTCCAAGGGTTCCAGCTCCCCGGTCGTGGAAGCTTCGCTTACTCAAAGATTTTGGGAGAGAACCGTCGCCTCCTTGACCTACTCGCGAAGGAACAATATCTCCGTCCAAGTCGGGAGTTCGGCCTACACCGCGGACGCGATCACGTTGCAACTTGCGCAGGGAATCACGCCGGACGGAAGGTTGCAGGGGGTGGCCACGGGTTCGGTGGAACACGACCAATATACAGGAGCATTTGCATCGCGGCACGATCTCCTCTACCGCGCCGGTTTTGCCTTGAACTATAGCATCCAACTCTGGCTCAAAGCCAGCCTGCTTTATGATTACGAGAAGTTCAACAGCAACCATTACTTCAATACCCAGCCCCTTAGCTACGATGATAATCGGGTTACGATTAGACTTTCGATCGGCTATTAAGCTGAAGGCCCCGACGTGATCCCGCTGGGCTGGCCTGATCGCGCTTTGTGCTCAGGCGGCCTGGCCCGCTTCTGCGCGGAGCCGGGCTGGCGGCGGGCGATGACAAGCTCCCCTCGATGCGTCATCATCGACCGCGCCGTCGGGGCGGAGGCCGATCATCTGAATCCAGCAGGGCTGCGGGTCCGATGGCCATTCGTCGGGCAGACAAATGGCCCTAGAAATACTTCTCCAGGAGCGGCTTCAACGCGGCCTTTGTCTTTGGCGGCCAAATTTTTTTGTCGGTCAAAATCGCGTTTTGCAGCGCACGGTGGCATGAACAGCTCGGTTCCGACGGGATTCGCGGAAGGACTCTTTGAATGATTTCCTGGGCCTGCGCCGCGTTGCGCTGAAGGTTGGCAATCACGAGCTCGACGGTCACATGCACTTCGTCCGCCTTCCAGCAATCGTAGTCCGTCACCATCGCCATCGTCGCGTAGGCGATTTCCGCTTCGCGTGCGCATTTGGCTTCGCCCAGGTTGGTCATGCCGATGACGTCGTAGCCCAGGTTGTGATGAGTCATGGACTCCGACCGTGTGCTGAACGCCGGGCCTTCCATGTTCACGTAGGTCCCGCCGTCGTGCACGCGCGCGCCGAGTGCGCGGCAGGTCTGCAGCAGCAGTTGCCGCAGTTCCTCGCAAATCGGATCGGCAAACGCGATGTGCGCCACAATGCCGCATCCGAAGAAAGTGTGTTCGAGAGACTTCTTCGTGCGGTCCACGAACTGGTTCGGCAACACGATGTCGCACGGCTGATAACGCGCCTGCAACGAGCCGACCGCGCTGACACTGATGATCCATGCGACACGGAGTTTTTTCATCGCCCAGATGTTCGCGCGATGGTTCAATTCACTGGGGAGAATGCGATGCCCGCGACCGTGCCGCGGCAGGAAGACCACCTGCCGTCCGGCCACTTGAGCCGTCAAAAAACTGTCCGAAGGCGAGCCGAATGGCGTTTTGACCTTCACCCATTTCTCTTTGGTGAAACCGTCGAGGTGATAGAGACCGCTGCCGCCGATAATGCCGATTCGATGGGGAGTCATGAGTTCGAGTTTTGAAATAGTCGCGCGACGGGTATGGTCCTTAAGTCAGCGCCGCTCTTCTCTCGCGAATGCTCGGCTCATTCCACCGTCACGCTCTTGGCCAGGTTGCGCGGCTTATCGACATCGCAGCCGCGGGCGACGGCGATGTGGTAGGCGAGCAGTTGCAGAGGCACAACCGCCAGCAGCGGGAACAACGGTTCCAAAGTCTGCGGCAAGTAAATCACCTCTTGCACTTTGGAAGCGATCTTCGCGTTCTCTTCGGTGGCCAGGGCGATGATCGGACCTTTGCGCGCCTTGATTTCCTCCAGGTTGCTGAACGTTTTTTCGTAAAGCGTCCCGGTCGGGATGATGATGACCGTCGGGGTCTTCTCGTCGATCATTGCGATGGGGCCGTGCTTCATTTCCGCGGCGGGGTAGCCTTCGGCGTGAATGTAGGAAATTTCCTTCAGCTTGAGTGCGCCTTCAAGGGCAACCGGGAAGTTGTAGAGCCGGCCAAGGAAGAAGAAGTCCTCGGCCGTGGCGTACTTCAACGCGATTTTTTTGATGATGTCGTTCTGGGCGAGAACGGTTTCGATCTGCTCGGGAATGGCTTCGAGCGCGCGAATGATTTGGGTGCCGCGGCCGGCAGCCAACATGCGGATGCGGCCCATCAGCAGTGCCATCAGCGTCAGCACGGTGATCTGCGAAGTGAACGCCTTGGTCGAGGCCACGCCGATTTCCGGGCCGGCGTGCAAATAAATGCCGCCGTCAGCTTCGCGCGCAATGGTGCTGCCGACGACGTTGCAGATGGAAAGCACTTTATGGCCGCGCCGTCGGGCTTCACGGAGACAGGCCAGCGTGTCGGCTGTTTCGCCTGATTGCGTGATGAGGAGGACGAGCGTGTGTTTTTCGATCGGCGCGTTGCGATAGCGGAATTCGCTGGCGTATTCG
>QHOP01000078.1:8342-9844 GCA_003219345.1 Verrucomicrobiota bacterium | reverse complement strand
TTCCGCATCTTCATGGCGAAACGGGTTCTGCGTTGCCGTGGGTCCAGTTCGCCGGGATGCCACGCTAAAATTTGATTAGTGTTTCCTAAAACGGGCGCATCTGCAAGAGCGCAATATGGAAATTATTGACGGTGCAACCCCCGCGATCTGCTACGCCGTGGCGCGGACAAGGCCTGGTGGACGACAGTAAATCACGTCCGGTCCGCGAGTTCCGGTGTTTCGGCTCGCCCGCCGAGCGGCCGAATCCGCAGCCTTCGGAGCCAAAACGAGATCGCCGGCGGGGCCATCCCTAACTGTTCAACACCTTCAGCGCCTTCCTTGGGTCGGAAGCGCGCAAAATCAACAGGCCCTTTTTGGCGTCGGGGCTGGTGGCGGAGTAACAATACTCAATGTTGATTTTGGCGCTGGCGAGTTTGTGGGCCATTTTCGCCAGCGAGCCGGGCTTGTTGTCGCCGTCCACCATCAACACGTCGTCTTCGACGACAAGTGTGCCGCGCTCTTCGAATAGCAGAAGCGCCTTGCGTGGGTCGCTCACCACCATGCGGATGACGCTGTGGTCCACCGTGTCGCTGGTGGTGATGGCGTAGATGTTGATTTTAGCTTCGGCAAGCGCGTCGCACACGCGCGCCAGCATGCCCGGCCTGTTTTCTAAAAAGATGGCAAGTTGTTTTGTTATTTGCATGACTCCTCCGTGACCTCCTGGTTGGCGATCAAGCCGGCGCCGCAGGCATCATGCTCAAACCTGGGGTCGTCGCCTGAATTTTCCATTTTTTCGGATGCATCGGCTTCTGATTTTCTCTGGATTATCGCGAGAGCCTATCAGAACGCAGTGTGACTGCAAAAGATTTTTGGCCCCTCGCGCGAATGATGTATTGCTAAAGGCGGACCGTTTTTGCTCCTAGGAAAAACAACTTCAGCATGATAACTTTCCTCCATGTCCGGCAATGCTGCTGATGGCCGCCGCCGCTGGTTTGGCGTTTTCTTTCTGATTATCGCTGCCGGCATGCTGATTTGGGGGCAAACGATCCTGAAGCCTCACCTGCAGGGCGCAGGTTTCGTCATTTATTGGCTGATGTGCATGGGCTTCACCGCTCTGGCCATGTTGACCGCTTTGCTGGACCTGTGGGCGGTCCGCCGGCGCACCCGCGACCAGCAGCGGGAGCTGCTCCGGCGGGTATTCGACGAGCGGGAGTCCACCCAGGAAAACAAAGGGGACGAGCCGGACGACCATTGATGGCCAGGCGGCTCGCTCGGCGCGGGCACATGAGGTGCAAACGCGCTTCAAGTTTTTTGGTTTGGTGATTGATTCCTGGCGCGTTTTTTGCCATAATACTCCGGTTCCGGTTCCATGAGTGCTTCCGTTGCCACTGAGAAGACGCAAGCTCTGTCCGAGAGCCAAAGGACGGCATTGATCAAGCTATTGGCGGACGAGGACCCAGCAGTTTACCACCTCGTGCGAAAAAAAATTCTTTCCTACGGCCAGACGGCGATCCTCTGGATGC
>QHOP01000078.1:0-8318 GCA_003219345.1 Verrucomicrobiota bacterium | reverse complement strand
TCTCGCCTTCTGTCTCTCTCAGCACGGAGAAGACCTCGACCTGGAGCAAGGAACATGGCTGCTCGCCCAGACGCGGCATCCAGACATTAACGTCGCCGCGTACCAGGCGTTGTTTGACGGTTACGCTGGTGATCTGCGGGAGCGGATTAATTCCACCTCTAAACCCGATCAAATCCTGTCCGCCATCAATCAATATCTCTTTTCGGAACTCGGTTTTCGCGGCAACGAGGAGAATTACTACGAACCGGAAAACAGCTACTTGAACCGGGTGATCGACCGGCGCACGGGCAACCCGATCAGTCTCTGCATGGTCTATCTTTTTTTGTCCCGGCGTTTGCACCTGCCCGTGACCGGGATCGGCATGCCGGGCCATTTCCTCTGCCGCTTCCAATGCTCGACCGACGAAATGTACATCGACGCTTTCAACCGCGGCAAACTGCTTACCAAAAACGACTGCGTGAAATACCTCGTCCAAACCAGTTACGGTTATCAGGAGGGTCTGCTGACCCCGGCGACACCGCGCCGGACCTTGTTGCGCATGTGCTCCACCCTGCACCAGATTTACCTCCATTTGAAACTCCCGGATGAAACCGCGCGGTTGCAGCGCTACATCGTCGCTCTGGCCAAATGATCGGTTGGGGAAGTATTTGGTTTTAGCGCGGCTGTCTCAGCCATCTTTTTTATGCGCCGCCTGGCAGAAGCGGTCTTCTATTTTTGGAATGTCGTCTTTGTGCTCAATTACTTCCCCGCGCTGAATCCGCCGTCGATGATGAACTCGGTACCGGTGACGAACGCAGATTCATCGCTCGCGAGATAAAGCGCTGCGGCGGCGATCTCCTCCGGCCTGCCCATTCGACCGACCGCTTGCGTGGTGGACATTTCACGCCGCGCCTGTTCGGGGTCCGGGTACTCTTTCAGTCGCGCGGCCACGAACGGCGTTTCCACACGACCAGGGCAGATGCAATTCACACGGATGCCGTGCTGCGCATGGTCCAGTGCCATGCTTTTGGTGAGGCCGGCCACCGCGAATTTCGTCGTGCAGTAAGCCACGCGATCACGGACGCCGACGACGCCGCCGATGGACGCGAGGTTGATGATGTTGCCCGATTTTCGCTTGAGCATGTCCGGCAGAAAGGCCTTCGTGACGTTGAACACACCGCGCACGTTGACCGCATAGAGCCGGTCCAAATCCGCGCCGCTCGTCTGCAGCATCGTGCCGACGTGGCCGATGCCGGCGTTGTTCACCAGCACATCCATTCGTCCCTGGCTGTCGAAAACTGCTTGCGCGACGCGCTGGCAATTCTCTTCGTTCGTCACATCCAACGCGAGAAATTCAGCCTGGCCTTTCTGCGTTTTGATTCTGCCGGCAGTTTCACCTCCGCTTTTTTCGTCGCGGTCGGTGACGAACACAAATGCGCCGGCGCGCGCGAACGTTTCCGCAATTGCCGCGCCAATGCCGGAGCCCGCGCCAGTGACGAGGGCGATCTTGTTTTGGAGGCTGAACATGTTGAGGACGGGATTTGGCCACAAAAAAGCGCAAAAAGCACAAGGAGTTTTGTGAATGTTGTGCCTTCTTGCGGCTATGGATTTATTGGATCTTCAACAACTCCGCTTCGCTCCACGCTTCCTCGCGTTTCTCGGTCTCCGCGCGGATGCTTTTCACAGAGCCGGGTTCGACCGGACCAGCTGTGTGACCCCATTCGCGACGGACGTAAGTCAAAAGCGAAGCAATTTGGTCATCGTCGAAAACGGCGAGCGCCGGCATGTCGAGTTGAAACGTCTTGCCTTTGACGTTGATGGGGCCGTGCAGGCCGTGCAGCACGATGCGCACGAGTCGCTGCGGCGTGCCCAGGACCCAGTCAGAATCCACGAGTGGCGGCGCCAGCCCCTCCTGGCCCATGCCGTGTGGCTGATGGCAGGCGCCGCAACTGATCAGGTAAAGCTCTTTGCCCTGGTCGAACCGCTTCTGCTCCTCCGGTGACAACGGCTTCACTGCGACTTCCGGTCCGGCTCCTGGCTTGCCGGGCCAGGTCACTAGAGCGTCGATTTTTTTCGCGCGCTCCTGAACTTCTTTAGCTTCGCACTGACTCAACGCTGCCAATGCCGCCGGCTCCGCGTTCAAACGGACCGGCTTGAATTTCACTTTGCCCTTTGCGTCCGGCGGCGCCGTGCTGAGGATGCCGTCGAGCAAGGCCAGTCGCTGCCACTCTTTCCCGGCCGGACGATTGACCGCCAAATCCAGCAAGCGATTGACACGGTCCGCTTTCGCTTCGGTGAGAACGCATTGAGCCAACGCGCCTAATAGCGTTTCACAGCCCGTTTTCCTGTGGCCCAAACTTTTGTCGTCCAGCAGGTGTTCCAGAAATTCCAGCTCGCGCCCACCGAGGCCGGTGATGACCGCATCGCGAAGGTAAAGGTCCGCCGCGTTTTGCCGGGCGATTTGCGCCATCGCTTCCTCTGCGCGCGGGTCCTGGAGTTCGCCGAGCGTGAGCGCCAGTTGCAACTGCACCTCCGGCGCGGCGTCATTGACGTGCATCAGTAGCTCGTTAAGCAATCCCGCCTGATTCTTCAACAACGGTTCGCTGATGCGCATCGCCGCCGCGCGGATTTTGGGTCGCGGGTCCGAGATCGCCTTTTTTAACGTGGTGAAATCGAGTTGCCTCATCCCATCAAGAGCCCACAACGCGTGCAATCGGCCCAATGGATTTTCGCCGGAAATCACCACTTGTTTCAGCGGCGCGACGGACGATGAGTCGCTCCGTTCGACGAGCAATCGCTGCGCGGTGTCGCGCCACCAGCCGTTCGGATGCGACAGGCATTTGACCAGTTCCTCCGAACTGGCCTTCGACAAATGCGGCTTCGCCCCCGACGGTTTGGATTCGCTGACGACGCGGTAGATGCGGCCAAGGTCGGTGTGCTGGTCGAGGCCCCGGTCGAGGATTTGCTGGCGCAGATAGCTCGTGATGTAAAGACGGTGTTCCAGAATGCCGTGATACAGATCCACGACGTAGAGGCAACCGTCCGGACCGTTGTTCAGGTTCGTAACGCTTGATCAGATTGCCGGCCGGTTCGCAGACGAACACGTCGCCACTGAACACGCGTGGGAAATTGTCGCCGCGATACACCAGCGGCGCGCACGCGGCAGTGAACGTGGCCAGCGTGCCGTCAGGCCGCAACTGGCCTGACCGATAACCGCGATTGACGCCGGGATTCACGCGGATCGGCCAGACCACTTTGTCGTCGTAAAGCTGCACGTTGACGCCCGCCGCGTGGCGGTAGTGCGGGTTGCGAGCGAGGTAAACGGACGGCGCGAAATCGGCACGCACCGGGTCTTCATTCGAGTTGTAGAATAGCCTTCCAAAATCGTCCTGCGAAATGCCCCATTGCCCGCGGAAAATGGTCGGCTCGCGCTGCCACGCGCCGTCGGTGTTGCGAAAGCGCGTGGTGTGGTTCGCGCTGTAAATCCAGTTGTCAAGCGCCCGGAGCAGGCCGTTCGACGCGTGTTCAGGACTCGCGCGCACGCCGAGCTTCGGATAGTCCTCGGTCGCGTAATCTCCGGCGACCAGAGTTTTTTCGTCACACTTCAGGTCGTCGTTCGTGTCGCGACAAAACCAGAGGTTCGGCGGTTCGGCCACGAGCGCGCCGCCGCGCACGAGCGCCAGCGCGCGCGGCATCACGAGGCCGTCGAGGAACACTGTCCGCTTGTCCATTCTGCCATCGCCGTCAGTGTCTTCGAGAACGACCACATCGCCCACCTTGTTGGTTTCGCCGATGCCATCAATGTTTGGCATGTAGCCGCGCATCTCGATCACCCAGATTCGGCCATCGGGATCGAACGCGATTTGAACCGGGTCATGCACCAGCGGCTCGACAGCGACCAGTTCGAGGCGGAAACCGGGTTGGAGTTTGAATGACTTCAACGCTTGATCCGGCGGCAACGCCGGTGCGGGTGGGATCAATTCCTTGGGAACGCGGGGAGTCTGAGTCTCGCCACCGTCGTCGCCTTGTTGTGCCAATAAATTGAGTCCGCAGAACGCCGCGAGCAAAAGGAATCTGAACCGCATAGTCAAAAGAAGTGACTTGCTTACTGGACTTCCGTTCACTTGCCAAGCCGTTTCGTTGATGAGGCAATGGGTCGCAGCGGACCAAACCTTGCTGCGGGTCGCCCGATTGGCGTCAGTGCGCAAATGAGCTTTCGAGAGCGGCGGTAAGTAGCTGCGGAGCAGCGGTAGAAGGTAGCCCACGGCATCAGCCGTGGGTTGGCGTATCAGGAATCGGAAGCCGCGAAGCGGCGAAAGAAAATCCTCGTCGGCCACAATTCTATCGCCCCTGGCGCGGCGGCTGCTCAGCACTTATCGCTACCTGCCCGAATGATTCTCACAGCGAAGACGGGAAGACGCGAAGCAAAGCCTCGTCTTCTTCCCGCCTTCGCTGTTCGATAAGACCGTTTTTTTTGCTCGAGGCAAATGCTCACTTCCAGACCAATTCAAGCGCGATCTCGATTGGCTCAACCACTGTATAGCCTGAATTGGATTTGATGAGGTGGGAATAGCCCATGGTTTTGTTCTCCCATTCTTCTTGGAAGGGCACAAACCCGCTCACCAGGCCGATGATTCGAAAGCGTGTCTGATTCAACGCAGGGTGCTCGATTTGAATAACAGGACCGCCGCTGTTTCCAAAATATGCCGGACAGTCGATGATGATCGTCCTCTTTCCCAAATTGATGCCTGCAACAATTCCTTTCCTGAGCAGGGGCTCTGAAGGATCGAATATCTCCCTGATTAGGCCAGTGAGGGAGGTTGGATAGCCAAACATGAAAACCTCGGCTCCGACATCTACATCCTTTGCGGGGCAAATGACTTCAGGAGCTGCTATCTGAAGACCTCTCTCAGGCGATAAGAATGTAATGCCAGGCAGATAAGAAACGATGTTCACATCGTTTGAACTGCACTCTTCGATCCGCACAATGGCCACATCGCGATTCGTAGAAAAGCGAACTTCTCCGGCACTCAAGAGTTGACCGAGATCAATTTCGAGCGTGCGTGCCGAAACGTTCGTCGTCCCTGCCCGAGAGTACGACTTAAGCCTTGCGATAGGCGAAAGCAGCGCCGGAGCATTCGTGCCGAATAGGACGTGTTTAGCAGTTACCAGGTAAACCGAGTTGCTCATCCGAAGCAAGCACCCGGATCCCGTTCCCCTCTCGTGCGCGATAAGCACAGGAAATGTGCGTGGATCCTCACCTAACGTTGCCGAAAAACACCGTGCAACGGATACCATTGCCACGGCGACCGAAATGAAAGTTCTCTTCATAACGACTTAGACGGGAAGCGACCCCAAGATACTCCGGCTGGCTAATTGGTTCCAAGCTGCTCAGCCGTGCCGCTCAAAATAATTCTGCTGTCGCAGAACAGTTTTTGTCCAGCGCCTTCTGCTAAACCCGGTCCGCATGACCTAGCGGACCAAACCTTCAACTGAAAGGCTCCCATAAAATCCAAGCTGTGCCTGGCCCTACAGGCTCGACCTCGCTGCGGCAACTATTTTTCCGGCACCGTTTCCCTCATGTTGGGCAATGGCGATGGCACTTCTCAGACGGCCGTGAATTACAGCCCAGGTACACCTGCCCAGTCTGTGGCGGTAGGCGACTTCAACGCCGATGCCAAGCCAGACATGGCTTTGGCCAACTCTGCGTCGGGCACTGTGTCGCCCTCCACGGCAGCCAGGATGGCCGCCGCTACGGCAACATTTGTTATTCCGTTTGCCCGGAGAATAGTCGAGTTACTGGGAGGCTGAGGTTGGCAGTTGCTCGAGGGCAATCCGCTTTTCGTCCCAGCCCAGACGCTGACCGACCGCGATGGGATAGTCCCAACCTTTTGGATCGGTCTCAACCAGGCGAACCTTCGAACGCTCCGCCGCCATCGCCGCGGCCTGTGGAATGTCGAGCACGCGCAGGACGTTCAGATAATCCGGGCCGTCGCGATGCGACTTTGGCATCTGCCAAAGTTCCAGACCGGCGATGCCTTTCTCGAAGAGCGAAGCGTAAAGCGAGTCGGCAGCCAATTCACCATGCGCTTCCAGCCAAAGCGGGATACCCTTTAAACTACGAAACGACCGGACCGCCTGGACGGCGCGGCGAATGTCCCACGCGCGCATGCCGTCGAGCGTTTGGCCGAGCAGCATGAACCGGCGACGAATTTGCGTTTGTTTCTTCGCGTCACCGCTCCACGCCGTCGGGCCGATGCCGCGCGGCGTGAAGTAAACGAAGACGCCGTTGTTGGTTGCAAGTGTGCGGCGAAAGACGTCGAATTGTTTGGCGCTCGTTTTGAAAAGAGGTCGTCCCTCAGGCGCGTCAGATTCCACCTCATCCGCAAACGCGTGACGCACCCCTGGATACAGACGCAAGCGCACGTTCGGCTGGCTGGTGAATTCATAAGCATCCAGGTCAACCCCGCGATGTTCCGCCGAGAAAACCTGTTTCAGCTCCAGCGGTCCCGCCTTTTCCGGCCAACCGCCAAAGCATTCCTCCTTCAACCCTGCCAGACATCCATCGCGCTGCTCCGTCCACTCGTCCTTTGAAGTCGGCACGGCGGGCGGCTTCGCCATCGGCACGAACATTTCCTGGATCGCAGTGTTTTTCTGGCCGGCGGGCAGTTTGTCGAACACTTTCAATTGCTCCGGCTCAAAGTATTTTTTCGCCGCGATCTCGATGAGCGGATCTTCGCCTTTCAGAAAGCGGTTGAACCAGCGGAACACCGGCAGTTGCAGGTCCTGCGTGTCCTGGTGCAGGCCTTCGGTGATGAGCAAACCAAGGTTCGTGCTTGCGCCAAACAGCTCGTAGATGTGGCGCACTTTGCCGTGCAGGCGAACGACGCCGTCGAGCGGAAAGATGGTGTCCTTGTCCGAGTTGCCAATCAGCAGCGGACGCGGCGCGATCATCGCCGCCAGTTGCGGGTAATCCCAGCGATACGTGTTCACGAAAAACATGCAGTCGCAATGGCCTTCGACCGCGCCGTCCACGACGTAATTCTGCAGATCGGTGATGCCGGCGACCGGCGCGGCGACCTTGATGCGGTCGTCGAGTGCCGCAATCGTCCAGCTATACGCGCCACCACCGGAACGGCCGGTGATGCCGAAGCGGTTCGTGTCCACCTCCGGCCGGGTGCAAAGGTAGTCGAGCGCACGGATGCCGTTCCAGGCCTCGACGCCCGCGGGCGTGTAACCGCGCGAGTTCCACCACCACATGCCCTCGCGATACGTGCCGTGATGGATACCCTGAATCTCGCCGAGTTGCAGGGTGTCGACGATGAGGCAGACGTAGCCATTTTGAGCGAACCACGCACCGTGATGTTGATACGAAACTTTGTTCCCGTAACTCACGCCGTCCTTGATCACAGAGCCGTGGCCGCAAACGTAGAGAATCGTCGGAGCTGGTTTCTGAAGATTTTTTGGCAGGTAAAGATTCGCGGTGACGTAAAGTCCGGGCAGCGATTGGAGGGAAAGTTTCTCGACCGTGAACGAGTCGGCTTCAACCTTACCGGTGACAACCGGCTGCAAATCTGTCTTCTCCGGAAGGGGCCGGAGGCCAAGCATTTCGAACAGGCGATGTCGATACTTCTCGCGATCTGCCGTCCAGTCACCGAGCGTCTTGACGTTGGCGAGGCACCGTTCGTTCAACTTCGTTGTTTCCGCGCGGAAGTAGTCAGCGAGCATTTGGTCGCCAGCGGTCAAATTCGTTTCGGAAGAAGCGGAGCGGGCGAGAAGCGGCCAGCACAGAGCGACCGCGAATAGCGGTACTAAAAAATCCAAACCTCGGGCACCTTTCATGGGATTACGCTGGAACTGTTGAGCAGAAGGACCACCGGCGGCAAGTATTATCAGGGGCATCATTTTGTTGACCGCGCCCGCCGCTGCTTCAGTCGGAAGCGGCGGACTTTCGCCACGTTGCCGCAGTCGCTCATCACGCACCAGCGCCGGCTGTGATTCTTCGTTGAGTCCACGAAAAGCCACCCGCAGGTGTCGCCTTCACACTGCCGCACGCGCTCCAGCAGGTGAGGGGAGGTCAGCAAGTCCGCGGCCGAACGGGCGATCGGGCCGAGCGGCTGGTCGAGGGATTCGTCCTTTTCGGCCCACGACCAGGTGAACCCTTTCCTGCTCGGGACCAGACGCAAACGTCCAAGGCTGGACGAGAGGTGGGCGTTCAATTGGTCCAGGTCGGAAGCATGGGGTGACTCCTCCAACGCCAACGCGCCAAAGATGCGATAGATCGTTTCTCTCAAGGCGATGGCACGTCGCAACGCCGCAGCCGAATCCTGAGAACGACG
>QHOP01000077.1 GCA_003219345.1 Verrucomicrobiota bacterium | reverse complement strand
GCCGGCAATTTCACCTGCGGCGCTAGTCGGTAGTCAATGGAAACGACGACATATCCGGCGTCGAGCAGCGCTTGCAACAGCGAGCCGGCTTTGGGTGTCATCTTCCGATCTCCCATCATCAGCGCGCCGCCGTGAATGAAAACGATCACCGGTCGGACCGCCTCGCCGGGCAGCCGATGCACGTCCGCCTGTAAATGGGTCCCTTGCGAGTCGAGGATCTTGTAGGCGTAGGTCTTCACCGTTGGTTCATCGGCTGCCCCTATCAGCGGCAAAGCCAGGGCCGCAACCCGAAGAAAGAGCGTGCAACTCAGCCGCATTGCGCGCAAGAGCGGGCACAGACCTGGATTCATGTTGCACAAACTAGGGCCGTGTCGCGTTGCCGGCAATCGGAAAAGCCGATGGCATGCAGTTGAGCGCCGCATGGGATCGGATGGAGACGCCGTGCTGCGGTTCGTTTCCACTTCTCAGTTGGTTTCCCGGCCGGCAGCAGGGCGCGCACCTGCCGGAATGAAAGTTGTTGCGTGCTTCGCCTGGCCCGGTCCGGTCTCAATCCGCCAGCTTGCGGCCCGCGCGCCGGGCCAGGTCGCGGACTTTGGCCACCAACACGTCTTGCGCGCCGGGTGCGAAGAATCCCTCCGTGGTGTAAAGGCCGCGGCATTCGTAGCCGCCTTCTTTGAGCACGCGGGCGGAAGGAAAATATCCGAAGACATCATTGCAGTAGGCGGCGATCCAGAGTTGCAGCGGGCCAATGGCCTGTTCCAACAGTGGAACGTAGTCCACGACCACCTCGCCCGATAACGCCACCAGCGTCAGATTGGTGCCGAACTGCCACACCGCCACGGGACAATCATAAGTGCTCGCGGCTTTTGCCCCCTGATCCAGCTTCGCCAGCATGGCCTTGGCATTGCCCGCTTGCCAGGACGGTCCGTCCGTCGCCATTTTTTCCAGGTCCGATCGCGAGAATGGTTGCAACGGGAGGCTGGCTTGATCGAGCACACAGGTCAGCGGGCCGCTGACGGGCCGCTGCGCGCCATCCAAAATACGGCAGACCTCCTGGCCCAGTGTGGCGCCGTGTTCGCGGGCATATTTCATCGTGCCGCGCGGATAAGGGTTGGCGTCTCCGCCGCAGCCAATCATGAACATGGCTTGCGCTTCCGGGTGCTGCTCCTGAATGTAGGCTTGAGCAAATCCCGCGTAATCGCCGCTCAGACTGAAATTGGTTTGGGTCAACGTCGTGTTGTGGCAGGCGTAGCCGAACAGGACCGCTCGCAATTTGCTGTCCGCGGAATCGACCCGCATCACGGGCACGGTGCGGTCCACCAGTCCGCGCGGGTTCACGCCGAGGATGACGCCTCGGGTCGTAAACTCGCGCCGGTTCATCGCGAAATCCGCCACGCCCGACCCCCACGAGAGCTGCGCCGGCTCAAGGCGCGACAAAGCCTGCGTGGCTACTTCCACCAATTTGTCCTGCAGACCGCGCGTATAAGCGGCGATGTTGCGGGCGTCCTCCGGCGTCATGCCGGCATCGGCGTGTTCTTCGAGCCGCAGCGTCGGCGCGGAATGAGTGTGCGACGAGCTCAACAGAATCTGGCTGCGGGCCAGTTTTGTTTTCTCCTGAATCCGTTCGCACACCGGCTCGGCCACCGCCCGTGCAATGCCGATCAGATCGGTGGTCACGAGCACCGCGCGATGGCCCTGCTGGTCTTCCAGCGCGAGCGCCTTGGCGTAGATCTGTTGCGCGACGCTTTCGAACGGTTTCGTCCGCGAGGCGTAACCGGCCATCGGCACCGGTGTTTCCGGCGTGATCGTTACCGTGGCGAGGCCGGCCTTCCACTCGGTCTGAGCCGCGTCCGCGTGAAGCAGAAGTGTGCCGCGCAACACGAGTAGCGTTGCGGTGATGTTAAGGAAAGGTTTCATACCAGCTTCGTCACGCCTGGGATCGTTTCGCTGCGAGAAACGCTGTTTTCGGCAGAGGCCTTGTGCGCGGTGAGTGTGCCCGCCACCACCGCGAGGCCCGAGTTCTTGAGGAATTGTCGCCGGGTTAACGGCGATGTTACGGAGGATGGAGGAGCTTTCATGGCACCATTTCTAACCGATGCGCCTCAAACTGGCGAAGGGATAATTTCTGAGTGTACCCGGGTCCGGGAGAAAGGCCCCCGAGACGATTCTGCGTCCGGAATCGTAGCCGCCGACGTTAGTCGGCGCTAATCCTTTCCTCGAAAGCAAACAAGTGCGCCGACTCACGTCGGCGGCTACGAGGGTTCATAGAGAAAGGCCCGGGCGGTTTGGGATGGTCGCCGTGGTCGCCGCTCAGCCGTGCGAAGTATTCTACTCGTCCGTGAGGGTGATGGGTTCCGGCGCCAGGCGATAGAATCGGTGTGGGAAATCTGCCGCCTCGTCATCCACAAACTGGAAGGCGCCATCGCAAGCGGGTGAGTCGCACAGCTTCTCCCAGCTCCGTAAGTCGTTACTGGCCTCAACGCGGAAATTGACGCCGGTCTCGGCCGCGAAGAAGATGTTCAGCAAACCGTCCGGCAGCGACGAGCACTGTCCACCAGCCGATGCTCGCAGCAGCGGAAGGTCGCTGACCAACGCCACGGCGCGACGCGGGAGTCCAACGCTGTACCTCGTCGGCTCTGTGTTTTCATGGGCATGGTTGGCCCTGATTTTTAAGGCTTGAAAAGACGATAAAACCGATCGCCCAGTGATGGCTTAATGGTGACAGAAACGTATGTGCCATCGTCCACCGTTGGCGGAACGTCAAACCAGTTGGTGGTTCCCAGACGAGCATTGCCCTGCAACACCCAACCGGTCGAAGGCGAAGGCCACTTTATTGCCAACGTTTCGCGATCGATTCGCTGCATGGTCAGCATCGGCTCTGCGCGTCGAAGCGCCATGCTGCTCAAACCGCCTGCCGCAATGGCCACCACCCCGCTCAGTCCCGCCGGTACTGTGCTCTCGCCAACCCCGTTGCTGCCCCATCCCACCACCGTGCCATCGGCTTTAAGGGCCAAGCTGTGCCACCAGCCCGCAGCGATGGCTACGACGTTGCTCAGACCCGCCGGCACCGTGCTTTGACCTCTGTCGTTTGCGCCCCAGGCAACGACCGTCCCGTCGCTTTTGAGCGCGAGGCTATGCCGCTCGCCCGCGGCGACCGATACTACCTGGCCCAATTCCGTCGGCACCGTGCTCTGGCCTTTGCGGTTGTCACCCCACGCCACTACGGTCCCTTCGGCTCTGCGCGCCAAACTGTGATAGAAACCCGCGGCAACGCCGACTACGTTGCTCAGCCCCGCCGGTACCTTGCTCTGCCCAACAAAATTGCCAAACTCGTCCGAGTTGAGGCCCCAGGCAACAACCGTCCC
>QHOP01000076.1 GCA_003219345.1 Verrucomicrobiota bacterium | reverse complement strand
TCTACCAATACGCCGTCGCTCTCCTCAAAAAGGGCAAAGCCTACGTCTGCGATCTTTCGCCCGAGGACATGGACACGTACCGGGGCGCACCCGACCGCCCCGGCAAAGACAGCCCGTTCCGCAATCGTTCCATCGGAGAAAACCTCGACCTTTTCACGCGGATGACGAACGGGGAGTTCCCCGACGGCGCCCGCACGTTGCGCGCGAAGATCGACATGGCGTCGCCCAACATCTGGTTGCGCGATCCCGTCCTCTACCGCATTCGCCACGCCGATCACCATCACACCGGGGACAAGTGGTGCATCTACCCGATGTATGACTTCGCCCATTGCCTGAGCGATTACATCGAAGGCATCACGCACAGTATCTGCACGCTCGAATTCGAGGTCCACCGACCGCTTTACGATTGGATTCTGGAAAACCTCGACCTGCCGCGCCCGCTGCCGCGCCAATACGAATTCGCGCGCCTCAGCCTTGGCTATACCGTCATGAGCAAGCGCAAGTTGATGCAACTCGTGAACGACGGTCTCGTGTCCGGCTGGGACGACCCGCGCATGCCAACCATTAGCGGCCTGCGCCGTCGCGGCGTCACCGCCAGCGCGTTGCGCGCGTTCGCCTACAACATCGGCATCACCAAATACAACGGCCTCACCGACGTGGCTGTGCTGGAACACGCCATCCGCGAGGACCTGAACAAACACGCGCTCCGCCGCCTCGTCGTGCTGCGTCCGACCAAAGTCGTCATCACGAATTTTCCGGAAGGCAAAACCGAGGAACTCGACGCCACCAACAATCCGGAAGACCCGAACGCCGGCACGCGCAAGGTTCCTTTCAGCCGCGTGCTCTACATCGAGCAGGACGATTTCACGGAGACTCCGCCGCCGAAATATTTTCGACTGCGCCCCGGCGGCGAAGTGCGGCTCAAATACGGCTACATCATCCGGTGCGACAAAGTCGTGAAGGATGCCTCCGGCAAGATCGTAGAACTACACTGCACCGCCGACCTCGACAGCAAGAGCGGGGGCCCGAATGCCGGGCGTAAAGTCAAAGGAACCATTCACTGGGTCAGCGCGGCGCACGCGATTGACGCTGAAGTCCGCCTCTACGACCGGTTGTTCACCGTGCCCGCACCCGACGCCGCCGGCGATTTCAAGCAACTCCTCAACCCGCGCTCACTCGAAATCGTCACCGTCAAGAGTGAACCGAGTTTGAAAGAGGCGAAGCCGGAGTTGCGGTATCAGTTTGAACGGCTCGGTTACTTCTGCGTGGACTCCGGCCGTCAACCATCAACGACCAGCCATCAACCCGTTTTCATCCGCACGATCACGTTGAGGGACGCCTGGGCAAAGGAGGCACAGAAGGGTTAAGGCAAGATGAAGTCGAAGAAGATTTGTCCCGTCTGCAAAAGGCCTCAAGAGGATGAGCGTATAGTCAAATGCGAGACCTGCAGAGTTGCCTTCGTCTCTTTAGCCGAAGGCTTACGGCTTTTGGATAGAGATCAGATTTCGGCGCTCGCCTCCGCAATCCTCCGAGACTGGCGTGTTCGCGTTTTGTGGTGGACAATTCCGATCTCGATAGTGGCTGGGGTGACGGTAGCCTCGGTTTTCCTCGAATGGAAAGCTGGGAAGGCAGTGCGCGAGGAAGTCGATAAACTAAAACTCAGCGCCAGCAACCAAGTCGTAGCGGTTTACTCATCGGCAACGAACCAAATCGCAGCCAAGTTTCAACTCTTTGCACAAGATGCAAGCAATCAAATCTCTTCAGCCTATTCTGCCGTTACTAACCAGATTGCGGCCGAGTTTCAAACGCCGCGAATTCAGCAAACGGTCGAAAGTGTCGCGAGAGGCGAAGCCAAGTCTATTCTGGAAGCGGAGGTCCGACCAGCAGTTGATAGTTTTCGTACGGATGCCCAGTTTCAAAGGCTTGCAACGCGTGCCCGCGCGTACGACTTCAAAGCTTACCAAGCGTTACTTGAGCTTGAGAAACAGACGAACGATCTGGCAGGAGACGCACAAAGAGTCGTCACTGAAATCGACCGAACACTGGAAAGGGATCGGTCTGGTTCTGCTTTTAGAAGGTTCGCCATTGTTTCAGGAACGAATGTCTATGGTGGGCCATTTACACCTGATGAACTCGCCTCTTTGTTTTGGGCGACGCAGCAGGATAAATCGAGCCCAAACCGCGAGGGTTTTGTAAACGCTATCCACGAATTGAAGCAACCGATGTTTTTGAACGGACTGATGCAATTTCTAACAAACGAAACAGATTTGACTGTCGCGGATCGGTTGACATTGGCTATTTCAGACTTAGCGAAGCAGGATTTTCATCCACATGACATAGAGCGAATCATAAGATGGTGGCAATCCCACGAAAACCGATTCACCAATTGGCCACTATCAGAATTGAGCCAAGGTTTCGAACATTTCGAGACTCTGCGGTATCCGGAGGCGGCCAACTCGTTCGAGCAGGTCCTGAAGCTCGATGGAGCGGCTGATATGTCCCGTGCGTTCACCATTGTCTGTTATTGGGAGCTAGGCAAAACGAATGAGGCGGCAACACTCGCCAGAGAATTCAAGGATTCCGCGTCGCGCTGGTCACAGTGGGCAACCGCAAAGTCGGAACTCGAATCCGGCAGCATCAGTAATGCAACACTTCGGCTCGCCGGTATCAGGACGAATTTTCCAATTATGAGTCCCTTTCTTAAAGAAGGTTCTCCCGTTTGGAGGAAGGTAGACTGGCCATTGTTCAATAAGCTCACTGTGACCACAAAACCGTAATCCGGTGATACAGTTATCTACGTTTCCGTTTTTGATTTGGGAATTGGGATCCCAAAGGCGTCAGAGGCCCGGCGCACTCCAAGAATGCTTCGCGCGCGCCAAACAACCACAGCGAATCGTCCCAATGTCCTGGAATGCGGTGCGCTGCGCCACTTTAACGGAGCGCGTGCCTTTTTTGCCTCGTGAAACTCCGCTCTCGGGGTCCGGCGTGGATTGACTCGACCCGCGCAGTGCTGCC
>QHOP01000075.1 GCA_003219345.1 Verrucomicrobiota bacterium | reverse complement strand
TTACGGTAGCGCCGGGATGTCAATCGGCGCAAAGCTGACGTGTTCCAAATGGCTGCCCACCGGAATCTTCCGCACCAGGAACCCTCCTCCCGTCCAATGAACGATATAGACGCCCGACTCTGAACACCCCAGCCCCTCGTCCACCAGCAGGATGTCTCCCCCGAAACTGGCGAAATTGTCCGACGTGATCTTCAACACCTGATTGTTGGGCTCGTCAAGACAATACAGGTTTTGTCCGGAGGGAATCAACCGTATGTCTTCGGGCCAACCCACCTCCACGTTGTAACTGGTCACGTTGCCGCTCGTATCCAGCGCATAGATCAATCCGGCTCTCTCGCCACCTGTTAGAATCTTCCCCGCCCACGGGCAGAGGAAGTCACCCGCCAGACCGCCCCGCCGTCGATCGTGCTGCTGGGGCTGCCGCCAGTCACCACAATCATGTCCCCGCCAAAGACGCCGGTCTGGTCGATGTAAAGGCTGCCGCCCAGAAAATTCGTCTCGCCCGCCAGCGTCGCCCAGTTGGTGTACACATTGGAACCATCGGCCGTTATTTTGCCGCCCACTTGCGCCCTGGCAAAATACATGTCCCCTTGGTTCCAGCCATTCGTAGTGACTTTCACGACGGCCAGTTTGACCTCGGTGTTCGGATGGCCCACGCCGTGCAGCGTGCTCCAGGCGGTTCCGAAGTTGGACGCCAGCTTTGTAAAGTTGTTCGGTTCTCCGGTGGGATGATTCACCGAAACGATCAGCGCGTTATTGTTGGTTTGATAGTCAATCCCCACCGCTGTGTTGAGGTTCGCCACCACAACGTTCGTGGACAATGGATCGCTGTCCTGTACCGTTACCGTGGCCTGGGCAGGCGAACCCACAAAATAGCTGTTGGTCAGAATCAGCGAAGCAACGACCGTTTTATCGAACGTGATGGTGTTGTTGTCGATGGGCGTGACGGTGATGTTTTTGATGTTTTGGGAAGCGCTGTTTGTTGGAATTATGGTCGAGCCGGAAAGAGGCTGGTAATCCGTTCCGGGAACAGCCGTGCCGCCTACGTTGTAATAAACGGTCAAGCTGACAGTGGTCGCTCCGGTGCGAAAGACGGTGAACAAGCCTTGCTGTCCTAATTCAGTCGCGACTGGCGCTGTGGCCTGAATGGTCACGGTTGTATTCGTGCTCACGGCAAAAGAGTGGTAGCCGATGTCCACGGTCGAACTGCCTTCGGCCACTTGGTTCGTCGTCGTCGTGAAACTGCTCAGCCCGGCGCTGCTGGCGGTGCGGCTGCCGGCATCAATCAAAGTGGCAAGATTCGTGCCGGTGGTCGGGTAGTAAAAGCGGCCCAGGAAACTGGTTTGATAATCGAAATTGGTGATCGTCTTGTTATGCGTTCCGCCCAGGCTGCTCAACCCGCTCCGATAGCCGTTGTAGTCCGCCACGACGTTGTAAGTGCCGCTGACGCCCACGCTGTCGGCGTCGAACAGGTTGTCCTTGATCGTCCACAGACTGCCGCCAGAGCCGGACTTGAAGACCGGGGGGCCGTGAAAGAGGTTGTTATAAGCCGAAAGGCTGAAGCCCGCAAAGGTATAGAAACCCGTATAGCCCTGCTCGAAGGTCAGCGTGCTCCGTTCAATCAGGTTGTTGGTCAAGGCGACGGTGCATCCGGTGGCAAAGGTCCTAAAAGCCTGATAAATCCCGCGCAACTGCGAATGACTCAGGGCGCACGTGTTCAAGGTGTTATACGCATTCGCAAAGTCGCTGACCAACACGGTCGTGTCAGATGTGCCGGCGGGCACCGAGATGTCGGTGAACGCCAGCCGCACGTCGGGCGCAGGCGAATAGTTCGCCGGCAAGTCAAATATTCCGCTGTTCCTCGCGCCCCAGGCCAACGGCATTTCCTGCACCAGTTGGTAGCGGACCAGCCGGTTGAGGCGAATCGCATCACCTGCGCTGATGAACGTGGCGCCTTTGCGCAAGATCGTCCCATTGGCGCCGTAAATCGCAACGCGCTGGACGTTGCCTTGTGGATCGAGTCCGACCGGATGGGCCATTTCCAGGGAGCCATCGACCGGGCTCGGCTCGACGTGCAACGCGGCGTCGTCCAGAACGAGAAGCGCCAGGGAGAAAATCAGCCCTACGGCGTCACCGAGGAACTGATCGTTAAGGGCACCGCGCCTGTGGGACATCCCTATTCCTGGACGGTCATCGGTTTGATGGAAGACCTCAACGCCGCTTCTCTGGAAGATGACTTAGGAATTCTTTCGTCATTGGAATTTCGTCGGTGGTGAGTTGTCCGTTGTCATTTGCTTTCATTCCGCGTTCCGCATTCCGCGCTCCGCGTTCGGGTCATTCATAACGCAGCGCCTTCATACCTTCAGCGTTCGATGTTGGATGTTCGATGTTCGATGTTGTTTTACTCATAACGCAAAGCCTCCATCGGATCGACCTTGGTCGCTCGGCGCGCCGGCAAGTAGCAGGCCACCAACGCAACCGCGCTGAGCAGCGCGATCACGCCGGAGAATGACGCGGGGTCGGCCGTCGTCACCTGGAACAAGTCCAACTGACTGCGAAGCAGCCGAGCCGCTCCGAAACCGGCGAGTATCCCGATGACAATTCCCATACCGACCAGCCTGCCACCGGTTTTGAAGATCAACCGCAGAACGTCAGTCCGCCGCGCGCCCAGCGCCATGCGCACCCCGATCTCGCGCGTCCGCCTCGAGACGAGGTAGGACAGCACGCTGTAGATGCCCGCCATCGCCAGCGCGAGACCGAGCGCGGCAAACAGACTGAACAGCGCCATAATGAAGCGTGGCTGCGCGGTCCGGAAACCCACTTCCTCCTCGAAGGTGGTCGGGCCATTGACCGGTTGTTCCC
Organism: Verrucomicrobiota bacterium; assembly: GCA_003219345.1. Lineage (GTDB taxonomy): Bacteria > Verrucomicrobiota > Verrucomicrobiia > Limisphaerales > AV2 > AV2. Next base: position 3,161 of record QHOP01000075.1, on the reverse strand, counting down.
TGTCCATCTCGCGCACCTGTGTCCGCAAAGCGTTCATGAGCGATTTCGGATCGCCCTGGGTGCGAACGGCCAGCGTGCGCCCCGGCGGCGCGAGAAGGGTATAAGGCAAAAGAACTGCGGGCTGAGGATCGTTTCGCACATCATCGTTTCGCGTATTGCCACAAACACCGACGATCGTGACGTAAGCCGAAGCATTCGTCGGCGTCAGCACTGCCGGGCTTCCCGGCTTATCCAACAAATCCAACCGGAGGTGCCGGCCAACGGGGTTTTCTCCCGCCGGCCACAGCTTGGCGGCTGCTTCGTTGATGACCGCAACGGTTTGCGAGCCGTTGATCTCCTGCTCCGTCAACATGCGCCCTTGCCGGAGTGGAACGCCAACGGTGCGCAAATAATCGGCGCTGACCAGTTGCAGCATAATCTGGCGCGTCTCGGCGTCCGTCTGACCCTCGATGGCGAAAGCGGATTGCGGTCCCCCGAAAGGCAGGCCACCGTTGCCAATCGTTGCCGCCTGGACGCCCGGGAGGTTCCTGGCTCGCTCAAGCAATTCCTGAGCGAAGCGATTGCGCTGATCCCAGGTCGCGTAGTGTTGCGGAGGCAGAGGCAGCCCTACCGTCATCACTCGCTCGGGACGGAAGCCCAGATCGACCTGTTGCAAGGCGATAAAACTGCGGATCGTGAGACCGGCGCTGACGAGCAACACCACCGACAACGCCACTTCCGCAATCACCAGTAGCGACCGCGTCTTCCCTCCGGCCGAAGCAGCGGAACCTCGCGATTCATCTTTCAGCGCCTCCACCAGGTTGGGACGCGACGACTGAAGGGCCGGCGCCGATCCGCGCCTCGTTGGGCACGTAGAAACCCGGCATCAGCGCCACCATCAGGTGGGTGATCCAGAACGCAAACATCAAACCGAACAGGCCTCCCAAAAGAGCAACCAGGACACTTTCAGTCAGCAACTGCCGCACAAGCTGGCCCCTTCCGGCGCCGATCGAAAGCCGGATCGCCATTTCGCGCGAGCGGGACGTCGCGCGGGCGAGTTGCAGATTGGCGACATTGGCACAGGCGATCAACAGCAGGAATCCCACGGCGCCAAAGAGCAATCGCAGGCTTCGCTGCATCTCTCCGCTGGCTGCCGTGATGTCCAGATAGTTCGTTAAGCTCGTGGTGAACTCGTCTTTCGGAAAGCCGGCTGGATTCATTTTCGCCAGCTCCAATTGTAGAGCGTGCAATTGCTGTTGGGCGAGGGCCGACGACACGCCCGCTTTCAATCGCACGATGGGGAAAACCCCTCGTTGATCGCGTGAATCAATCCCCATTGGCAGCCAGACACCGTCATCGGTCCACCATCCGAAACGCGGGGGCATGACACCAATAATGATGTGCGGCTGATCGTCCAACCGAAGCGATTTGTCGAGAATGTTGGTGTCGTTGCCAAAAAGCTTTTGCCAGCGTCGGAAGCTCAGCACCGTGACCCACTCCGGTTCGCCGCTGGCGCGAATGTCCGAAGGCTGAATTGTGCGACCGAACAACGGCGGGACTCCAAGGAAATTGAACGCATTGCCCGATAGCCGGATTCCGCGGATGCTTTCGGGAGCGAATTCACCCGTCAAAAGAACACTCCCCGGACCGGTTGCCATTACATCCGAAAAGGCGGGCAGCCTGACCATTTCCAGATATTCGTTCGGCCGGTAAGGGCGCATCCGCTGGTTTGCCTTGGGACTGCGAAGGCCCGGCGTCCAGATCTCACCAGGTCTCGCGTAAGGATACGGGCTGAGAAGCACGCCGTAGATGACGCTGAAGAGCGCAGTCGCGGCCCCGATCCCGAGCGCGAGCGTGAGCACGGCCACGGCGGTGAAGCCGGGGTTCTTCAGCAGTTGGCGGAAGGCGAATTTCAAGTCATTCATGGTTCGTTAAAAGCGTTAAAAAGGTTAAACCGTTAAATCGGCGGACGGGGCGAAAAGAGCTTTGGCAATTCGGTTTCACGTTTTAACGATTCAACGGTTCAACGATTTGCAATTTGGTCCGTGGTCAGTGGTCTGTTGTCCGTTGTCATTTGTTCTTTTATTCCGCATTCCGCGCTCTGCGTTCCGAGTTCGGGTCATTCGTATCGCAGCGCCTCCATCGGATCGATCTTCGCCGCGCGGCGCGCCGGCAACCAGCAGGCGAACAGCGCTACCCCAAGCAACAAAATGGCGACGCACGCGAACGTGAGCAGGTCCGTCGGTTTGACTTCGTAAAGCAGGTTCCTCATAACCCCCGTCAGTGCCATTGCCGCCGCAACGCCGACGCCCACTCCGATCAGCGCCAGCTTCATCCCTTGTCCGATCACCAGCGACAGCACGTTCCACTTCTGCGCGCCGAGAGCCATGCGCAGGCCGATTTCGCGGGTGCGATGCGTCACGGCGTACGACACGACGCCGTAGATGCCAACGACTGAGAGCAGCAACGCCACCGCCGAAAACACGCTGAGCAACAATGTGCGGTAGCGCGGCTTTGCCACTGAATCGGCAACCCATTCCTCCATCCTTTTGACATTGGCGACAGGCTGGTTTGGGTCAATGGCCATGACTTCTTTGCGCACGGCGGCGGCCAAGCCCACAGGATCGGTCACCGTACGGATCACCAGGTTCGCGTAACCAAGCCGTAAGCTTGGCAAATAGATCGTCTGTCGCAACTCGATGTCCAGACCGCGATGCCGCACGTCGCCGACGATGCCGATGATTTCGTAAGGTTCCTTGGCCCAGCCTGGGCGGAGACGCTGCCCTAGCGGATCTTCGCCAGCGAAGAATCGCTGTGCAAGCACGTCGCTGATGAGGACGACTTTCGCATTTTCATGCACTTCCGCCGCAGTGAACCAGCGCCCCTTCAGAAGCGGGATGCGCATGGCGCGAAAATAATCGTGGTTGACGTTGCGCATATCCGCATGCGGGTCTTGCCCGGTATCTGCACGCCCTTCGATCTTGAAGGAAAAGTCCGCGGACTGTCTGGCCAAGGGGAGTTCCGTAATCAGTCCGACGGCTTGGACGCCTGGGAGCGCTGCCACTCGCTCCTGCAACTGCTCGAAAAAGACGGCCTTCCTCTCTGGCTCCGCATAGGGATTTGGCAGATCAATCCGCACCGTCAACAGATTCTTTTCGTCGAAGCCGGGGCTGACTCGCTGC
>QHOP01000074.1 GCA_003219345.1 Verrucomicrobiota bacterium | reverse complement strand
GGGAGTCCATGCTTCGTTCGAAAAACTGGCGGCCTGCTACAAAAAGGCCGGGGTCGCAGGTCGATTCCGTGCCCGCCTGTACGACACGCCGCACGAATTCAACCTCGAAATGCAGGCGGAAGCATGGGAATGGTTACGCCGCTGGATCTGAGTTGGAGGGAGATTCATGCGCGACGAAAGAGCCTGCTGCCTCGCGGAATCGAGGAGAATTTGCGCGACCGCACTGGCAGTGGCGTTCTTCACCATTGGCCCTTTGCTGGCCGGCGAACCCTTCTCCGTTTCCATGCCCGGCTGGATTGGTTCGATGAGTTTTTCCCCCGATGGCAAGCGGCTCGCGGTGGGTTGCGCGGATTCTTCCGCCCGTCTGCTCGAGGTCGAAACGGGCAAAGAGGCGGCGCTACTCCGCGGCCATGAGGATTGTGTCGCGTCCGTGGCCTTCGCGCCGGACGGGAGGACGTTGGCGACGGCCAGTTACGATCACACGGCGCGGGTCTGGGATCTCGAATCGAGACGCACGCGTCACACGTTGCGAGGGCATCGGGGCGTGGTCATGAGCGTCGCGTTCAGTCCGGATGGAAAGTGGCTCGCCACCGGCAGTGTCGATGCCACGGTGAAGTTGTGGAACGCCGCGACGGGTCGGTTGCGCGCGACGCTGCGAGGCCACAAGTCCTGGATCAACTCCGTCGCCTTCAGCGTGGACAACCAGTGGCTTATCTCCGGAAGTTCGGACGGCACGATTAAGTTGTGGCGCGTCCGGTCGCGAAGGCTCGCGGCCACGCTGGACGACGCCACGGACGCAGAAGTGCGCTCCGTGGCGATCTCGCCGGACGGCCAGCCGCTCATCTCAGGCGATGGCGATTGGAATAAACCTGGCCAGGTCAAAATCTGGGCTGCAGCCACGGGGAGACTGCGCCGCACCGTGCCGACGAGCGGAGAAGTCCTGGCCGTCGCTTGTTCGTCTGATGGACGCACCTTCGCTGCCGGCTGCGCCGACGGGACGGTAAAAGCGTGGACCGGTGAAGTCGACCTGCCTTGAGCGCGGTCGATGACATTCGCGCGGTTCAGACTCCGGCACGAGTGACCGGCTGCGCCTCACCCCGCACCCGCATCCACCCATAGCGGATATGGTCCGGCTCGATGGCGAGAGCGGCGTACGTCTCCTTCATCCTGGACATGTTGTCTGCGGTGAGTTTGTCGAACTCCAGAAGCGTCTTGAGCTCTTCGGTCATCCGCGATTCGTAGTCTTTCGGAACAGGCTTGTAGGAACCCGTGTCCACCCCCCGGATGCCATACAACTTCGCTGAGGTAAGCCCCAGGATTTTCCGCTTGGCGGACTCGGTGAGCGCCGGGTAGCCGTGCTTCTCGCGCAGTGCTTCGGGAATCTGGAACCGCCAGAGCGCTTCGATCTGCCATTGCGGCGACCCGTACCATACCGAATCGGAGCCAAACACAACCCGGTCTTCACCCATGAACTTCAAGACTTGGCCCATGATGTGCGCGGCCACCGTTGGGAACGTCACGACTGACGACGCCCAAGTCGTCCCGATCTCCGCGTAGCAGTTGGGCAGGTCTTTTACGAGCTGCGCATACTCGGTGGTCCAACGGATATTCGGCACACCTCCGAGCAGCGTGCCCGTCTGGATGTCCTTGAGCGTGTCGGCCAGGAAGAAGTTCGGCTGGATGCAGGCGTGGTAGCTGATGAAGTTGAGCTTCGGCCAGTCGCGCGCCGCTTTCGGCAGGTCACCGGGATGACCCCGCCGCGGGTCGGATGGGCCGGGCGCAAGCCCTTTGTGGACGCAGATATTGTTAAAGCCCGGCTTGCGGTCCTTGAGCTTCTCGTAGTTTTTTTGGATCAGCTCGAACGTCGGATAGGCCACTTCCTCGTCATCGTGTCGCCATTGGCGCATGAGACTGTTCGGGTCATTGTCCACCTTGGCGGCGTTGGAAATGTTGTAGCCCTTCCATGAATCCGGCTCGTTTTGATCGGTCTGTTCCTGGATATAGGCCAGGTTGCCTTTGCCAACGTAGAGCAGGCCGTGACAAAGCATGCGCGTGGAGCCCGAAATCCTGTTGACGAAGTTTCGCGCCGCGGCGGTCTGGGCCGCGGTAAGGATTTCGCCGCGCTGCGCCTCGGCCGCGTTTCGCGGCGCCCTGGATCCCTCGCCCTCGATCTGGACGAGCGAAGCGGTGACGTTGCTCAGCAATCCAATCGTGACTTGGCTGTCGAGAAAAACGTCTTTGATGAATTGTGTGATGTGGGCGTAGCCGCGATCGATGGGAAGACCGACGAGCGCCGGATTCCAAACGCTCCACGCCTGACCCAGCTCGTCGGACTGCCCCCGCGGATTGAAGGGATTCGACTTCACAGTCGGAGCCGAAGTTGGACCTTGCGCGACGGCTCGCAGACCGGCTGGAGAGGGCTTGCTCCCTCGGACAAAGTGGAGTTGGTCGTCGAAAACGAACAGGTCCTTGGGCGGTGCGACCGCGGCGTACGCGGCCGGTTCAAACATCTCGATCAGGCTCACGTTGAAAAACCGCCCAAACACGTCGTTCATGGCGAGCAACGTCGCCGCCATGCCGCCCGAGCTCCGCAGGAATTTCCGGCGGCTGATGCCCAGCTTCTTGCTGGCCGCGTCAGCCAGCTCCTCGATTCGCGCTTCGACCCGCTGTTGTTGTTCGGTTTGCGGCACCGGCATGTATTCGCCGTTCGAGATCATCCGCGTCGGGATGGGCAAGCGGAGCGGCTCGGCGACGTCGGCGCGCTCACATTGAGCGACCTGCTCTGCGTCCAGCAGGCCGTGATCCTCCTCCCAGACGCGACCGGATTCATTCCACGTATTCATAGCACATGCGCTCCTCGATCCATTTGCCGATGCCCCGACGATAAGGTCTGGCGGAGCGTCTGGACAAGGCAAAAGGCCGTTGCCATTCCCGCGTGCTGCGCCTCACAGAGTCGCACGCCGCATTGGCCCCGCTGCGCTGTGGAGGCGCAGCGACTTGGAAGCTCCTTTCCGCGCTCGCTCTGTTAGGAAGAACGCGGGCTTCATTTGGCCGCCAAGGTTTTTGGCGTTGCGCCGATGCGCACCGTTGCTCCGGCGGTGAGCGAATCAGACGGATTCAAAATGACGCGATCCGTCGGACCAACTCCTTCAAGCACTTCGACGACCTGGCCGAAGTCCCGGCCCAGCGTGACGCGGCGCAGTTCGACTTGCTCGTCGGCGTTGACGAGACCAACCTGCATCCCTTCGGCGCGGAAGAGCAGCGTGTTCGACGGCAGCGTCAGCGCTGCTTCCGGTCCAGTCTCGGTAAAGCTGCGGACGATTTTTGCCTCGAATTTGCGTCCCGGAAATTCCGTCAGCGTCAACTCAGCTCTTTGCCCGGACTCAACAGCCCGCGAAAGCGTCTGTGGCACACGCACGTAAACGCGCAAAGTGCGCGTCTGAGCGAGTCGGAAGAGTTCTCTGGAGCTGCCGGCGGTGATAAGCTGGCCAACATCGGTCCGGCGCGCGATGATGGTGCCGGCAAACGGCGCGGTGACGCTGGCGAAACTCTTCAACTCTTCGAGCCGCCGGACGTTCGCGCGGGCGGCCTCGACGGTGGCGGACTTGAGCGCGAGGTCGGCCTGTTTCTCGGCGGTTTCCTGTTCGCTCACGCTGGCGGTCTTGAGCAGCTCACTCCAGCGTGCGGCGGTGGTTTTGGCCAATGCCAGCCCGGCTTCCGCCTGGGCCAGCCCCGCGCGGGCGCGGGCGAGTTCCTGGTCGAGCTCCGGCGTGTCCGCTGCCGTTAAACAGATGCGCAGACCGCCGCTACAATCAAAACTGTCCCCTTCTTTTCGCCGCTCCACTGCGACCTCGGTTGGCGGTCGTTCTCGGATTCGGTGCCTGGCTGAGATGAAGCGTCCATTTCCAGCGTTCACCTTGGGTCCCTGCGAAATTCGCGAAACAACTTCTGCGCCAGAGGGAATGTCTCGCTCCGCGACCGCTTATCGAGGCAGTAAGTGACGACGCCATCGCACTGGTCGTCACGCCAGGCTTGTAAGGACATGCGGAGCCATTCCGCGATGCGTTCTGGCGAAGCTGGCTCGCCGTGGCGTTGACGGAATTCGCCGGCCGATCCGGCGGTCATGACGATGAACGGTATCTGGAAGCGCTGCCGGCGTTTTTCAATCGCGCTTCCGAAGCCTGCATCGAATGGCCCGCGCTGGACCACTCGCCAACGCTGCGGCTCGCCCAGGTTCAACGGCTCCAATCCCTCGGCCCGCAGATCACTGAGCCGCCAGCGCACGCCAAAGTTGCTCACGCCTTGTTTTTCCAGCAAACGAAACGCGACGGTGATATTGGTCTTGCCGCGCGTTTGCGGTGTCACGTCCACCTCTACGTCGCGCGCGCCGTTGGCGCCTCCCGCTACGTCCTGTTCCCACACGACGGAGTCGTCCACGAGCAATTGTTTGAAATGGTAACCGGCGGTGCGTCCCGTGTAGTCATCCGCCTCGCGAAAGCGCAGGCGGGTGCGGTTGGTTGAAAGCACGCGAGCCGGGAGGCTGGCGCTCACGAAATCGGCGGCGCGCGTCGGCGTATTCCACGGGCAACTGAGCTGGCCCGGCGCCGTGAGGGTCTCGCCGTTGAGAATGGCGCGGGCGTAGCTGATCTCCTCCCGGTCCTCAGGATAGGCCACGACCACGCCGTCAATGACGCCGTGGTAGTCCTCGGCAAAATGGCGTGTGATTTCATTGAAATACATCAGCGGCAGGAAGGCGAGTCGAGGATTGACCCGCCTGGCCCGCGCCTGCATCTCGCGCACGTAGGCGGGCGTGAATAACTGGTGGTTGGCGTAGAAGTCGTCGATCATCCACGCGGTGAGGTTAGTCTGTTGCAGCGACAAGCGCGCGATTTCTTCCGCCCAGCGATGAAATTCCAGCCTGAACGGCTCGGAAGTTTGTGTGCCGTATAGCGGCGGACTTTCTGACGGCGGCACCAGGTACACCCAAACCTCGACGCCCGCCTGGGCCGCCTTGGGTAGAAACAGTTTCAAATCGTCCCAGTCCGTAGGCGCATGCCAGATGAGCCAGTAGTAAGTGGTGACCTCCAGTTCCTTCAACCGCTTCACCATTGCGTCAACGTCCACGCGGCCGTCC
>QHOP01000073.1 GCA_003219345.1 Verrucomicrobiota bacterium | reverse complement strand
TAATTCATCAAAATGTCTATTGACTCAGTGTAGATTTAACTTATTATCGTTCTGAATTTGAAATTCGTGAGACACGAAAAAGCGAATGAAACCACCGCTAGGGGCAGTCGCCGCGGCTGTGATCGGCAGTCAAACAATGACCACCAACCATTTGTTGGCTGATGACACGACCGATACCATCAACGGTCTCAAACAACAAATCGAACAACTGGACCAGAAGGTCCGCATCCTCGAACGCAATCGCGAACTGGAGAAAGAAACAACTGACACAAAATCCAAAGACGCGTCGAAAATCAGTATCGGCGAGAAGGGCTTTTCCTTCGGCTCCGCCGATGGCAACTTCGCGATCAACCTGCGAGGCGTGTTGCAACTGGATTCGAGAACATTTTTTAAAGACGGCGGGATCAAAGGCAATGATGGTTTCCTGCTGCGCCGGGCAAGACCCATCATTGAAGGCACTGTTTTCCGGGATTTCGACTTTGTGTTCATTCCGGACTTCGGCGGCAGCACACCACAGATTTTTGATGCGTACCTTAACTATCGCTATACTCGTGGTCTGCAGGCGCAGCTCGGAAAGTTCAAGTCCCCGGTCGGGCTCGAGCAGCTCCAAGCCGACGCAAATCTGCAATTTAATGAGCGTTCAATGGCGACTGACCTTGTGCCGAACCGCGACCTCGGGGTGCAGCTTCACGGCGATTTCTTTGACGGCATTGTGAGCTACGCGGCCGGCATATTCAACGGCGTGGGCGACGCGCGCAATTCCAGCAATGCCGATTTTGAAGACGACAAGGAGTTTGCCGGGCGACTCTTCCTCCGGCCTTTGATGAAATCCAATTTGTCCGCCCTCCAAGGATTTGGTTTCGGCGCAGGCGGAAGCTACGGGGACTCCTCCACGGCCAATGCGCTGCCGGCGACGACCGGCGGAACCGCGCCCGGCTACGTCACGGACGGGCAGCAGCAGTTCTTCGCCTATCGGAATACCGTCGTCGCCGGTGGCAAACACTGGAGGGTCTCGCCTCACGGTTCCTATTATTACGGCCCGTTCGGCTTGCTGGGAGAATACGTGATCTCGGCCCAACGGGTTCAAACCAACTCGCTGAACACTGCAGCGCTCAAGAATACGGCGTGGCAAATCACCGGCTCCTGGGTCCTTACCGGCGAAGACGCCTCCTGCCAGCGCGTGGTCCCTGCCAAGCCCTTCGATCCTGCCGCAGGCCACTGGGGCGCGGTCCAACTTGTGGCCCGCTACGCACATCTGGACATTGACCGTGATGCGTTTCCCTTATTTTCCGATCCGGCTGCGTCGGCAAGATCGGCGTCGGCCTGGTCCGTGGGCCTCAACTGGTACTTGAATCGGAACGTGCTGGTGAAGACAAGTTTTTCGCGCACTACTTTCTCCGGCGGCGGCGGGGCTGGCACCACCGCGCCGGCCATCATAACGCGGCAACCGGAAAATGTGTTGTTCACTCGGGTCCAATTGGCGTTTTAACCCGCGCCAAAAAGAAAATGTTATGACAAAAAGAAACTCAAACAAACGTCTGATCACTTTTACGGCGGCGTTGGCGCTCTCCCTGGTTTGTTCCTTCGCCAGGGACATCAACCTCCTGAACGTTTCTTACGACCCCACTCGTGAGCTATATCAGGATTTCAACGCCGCCTTCTCCAAATATTGGAAGGAAAAGACCGGCGACGCGATCACCATCCGGCAATCGCACGGCGGCTCCGGCAAACAGGCGCGGGCGGTCATCGACGGCCTCGCCGCCGATGTCGTCACTCTGGCGCTGGCTTATGACATCGACGCGATCGCTGAGAAGGCAAAGTTGCTGCCGCCCGAGTGGCAGAGTCGGTTGCCCCACAACAGTTCGCCCTGCACTTCCACCATCCTCTTCCTCGTCCGCAAGGGAAATCCAAAGGGAATCAAGGACTGGGACGATTTGATAAAACCGGGCGTCGCAGTGGTCACGCCCAACCCGAAGACTTCTGGTGGGGCGCGCTGGAACTATCTCGCTGCGTACGGCTACGAATTGAAGCGCGCCGGGGGCGACGAAGCCAGGGCGAAAGAATTTGTGCGGAAGTTGTTCAAGAATGTTCCCGTGCTCGATTCGGGAGCGCGCAGCGCGACGACGACCTTCATTCAACGCGGAATCGGAGATGTACTCCTCGCGTGGGAAAACGAAGCGATCATGGCAATCAAAGAGCTTGGCCAGGGGCAGTTCGATCTGGTTGCCCCCTCCATCAGCATCCTGGCTGAACCGCCCGTGACCGTGGTTGACAAGGTGGCTAGGAAGCGCGGCACGGAGGAGGCAGCCAAAGCGTATCTCGAATATCTCTATAGCGAAACCGGCCAGGACATTGTAGCGAGGCACTACTATCGTCCCCGGCTCGAATCGGTCATGCAAAAGTATGGCGGCCAATTTACGCAACTGAAATTGTTCACCATCGACGAAGTGTTTGGCGGCTGGCAAAAGGCTCAAAAAACACATTTCAACGACGGCGGTGTCTTCGACCAGATCAGTCAAGCCAACCGGTGACGACGAATATTTCTTTTGCCGCGTCTCCGGGTTCGGATAAGCTTCGCCGCAACCTCACGACCACTCATGGCAGAAAAAAAGTTCAACGCCCTGCCGGGATTCGGCCTGACGATGGGTTTCACCATCTTTTATTTGAGCGCGATTGCCCTCATTCCGATCGCCGGTCTGTTTCTGAAAACGCTGGAGATTTCCCTGACAGACTTCTGGCGGCTGGCCACGACCGACCGCGCGCTGGCCGCATACCGACTGACGTTCGGCGCCTCGCTGGTCGCCGCGCTCGCGAACGCCCTGTTCGGAACCGTCCTCGCGTGGGTGCTGGTCCGCTACGAGTTTCCCGGCAAACGGTTCATCGACGCACTGGTTGATTTTCCGTTCGCTCTGCCGACGGCGGTCGCGGGCTTGACCCTCGCGAATCTCTTTGCCGACAACGGCTGGCTCGGTCAATGGCTCGTGCCGCTCGGGATCAAAGGCGCGTTCACTCCACTCGGCGTGATCATCGCGCTGACGTTTGTCGGGATGCCCTTCGCGGTTCGCACCCTGCAGCCGGTGCTGGAAAACCTCGAACGCGAGGTCGAAGAAGCCGCGGCCACGCTCGGCGCGAGCCGGGTCCGCACTTTTTTCAGCATCATCGCGCCGACGCTGCTGCCCACGATCATTACCGGATTCGCCCTGGCCTTTGCGCGCGCGGTGGGCGAGTACGGCTCGATCGTTTTCATCTCCGGCAACCAGCCGTTCAAAACGGAGATCGCCCCGTATCTGATCGTCATGCGTCTGGATGAATACGATTACACCGGAGCCGTGGCGCTCGCCGTCGTGCTGATGGTGATTTCCTTCGCGATGCTTTACGTCATCAACTGGCTTGAAAC
>QHOP01000425.1 GCA_003219345.1 Verrucomicrobiota bacterium | reverse complement strand
CAGGCGTCTGGGTTGGATTGCACAGCCGAGTGTCTTCTGACGCTGAGTTACGCGCTCCGTGCTGGATCGGGGAAAATGTCTTGGTCGGCCCGCGAGCGATTGTCGGGCCGGCAGCAATCGTGGAGAATGGGACGGTCCTGGCCGCGGAGGCGGAAATTGCGGACAGCATCGTTGGACCTGAGACGTACGTCGGCGAGTTTACGGAGGTGAAACATTCGCTCGCCTCGGGCAGCACGTTGATCAATTGGCAGACCGGTTCCTGCACGTACGTGCCTGACGCCTTTTTGCTGTCTCCGCTGAGTCAACGCGCGGCGACAGCGAAAGCGGGTCACCGGCTCGGCCGCGCCATGGCGGTGGTCGTGTTATCATTGACTCTGCCCTGCGCCTGTTATGCTGTGATAAGAGCCTGGCTGCGAGGCCAGAGTGCGTTGCGCCCGCTGGTTGCGGTTCGTCCTCACTCAGCCGGTCCTTCAGCCGCCACTGATGTTTTGACCTATCACGAATTCACCGCGGTCGGCGACTGGCTGAAGCGCTGGCCGCAGTTGTGGAAAGTGGTGCGGGGAGAATTTGCGTGGGTCGGCAATCGCCCGTTGAGTCCCGCCGCCGTCGTATTGCTGGCGAGCGATTTTGAGCGGCTCTGGTTGAAGGCGCCGATCGGTTTGTTTTCGCTCGCCGACGCGCAGGCCTGCGCGGAGCTGTTCGATCAGGAGGCGCGTGGTCTCGCCAGTTTTTACGCGATGCGGGCGAACTGGCGGCTGGATCTGGCGATTTTGAGCCGTGTACTGGGTTTTCGGCTGTTTAAACGAATCTCCGTTCGATAATTGACTATGACGATTGAGCGCCATCGAGACACGCTGCGGGCATCAGAAATTTTGGAACTCCACGCCGCCAATGCGGCCGCTTTTTATGAGGCGATCAAGGAGGCCATAACCACCGAGCCAGTAAGGCACATCGAAATTGATCTTTCCGGCACCGCTTTGCTCGACAGTTGCGGTCTGGGGACGCTGGTGGCGCTGCGGAAACTGGTAGATCGCGACTGCGGTGTGGTGCGTTTGCTCAACCCTACGCCGTCGGCCCACCAGATGCTGGAGTTGACCCGTTTGTATCGAGTATTGAAGGTGGTGAAATGCGAGGAAGTCGCGGCCACGGCGAGCTGAAAGGACTGTCGGCCTTATGGCGCCGAAAATCCTGGTGGCAGACGATCAATTGCACATGCTTCGGTTCATGCAACACGAATTGGAACGGGAAGGCTACCAGTTGCTCCAGGCGCGCAACGGACACGAGGTTGTCGAAATGGGCCTGCGGGAAAGGCCGGATCTCATGACTCTGGACATCCTGATGCCGGGAATGGATGGTTTGGCGGCGCTCCGTCGGCTTAAAAGGGAACAGAACACTCGGTCGATCCCGGTCATCGTGCTGACCTCCAGCCCGCACGAAGTGATGCGTCAGGAGGCCGAATTCTCCGGCGCGAACCTGATCTTGACCAAGCCTTTCAGTCCCACGCTGCTTCGCAAGGAAGTCCGCCGGTTGGTTTCAAAAGGCCGGCCCGACGGGACGCAGCCGGTTCACTGCTCATGAAAGCCATTCTGCCATTGTTCATTTTTATCGACGCCTGCGGTTGGGAGATCCTCAAGAGCGATCCGTTCGCCCGCGATTTCGCGCCGTACCGCAAGCGGCTCGACTCCGTCTTCGGCTATAGTTCCACCTGCGTGCCTTCCATCCTTTCCGGTCGCTGGCCGGAGGAGCATCGCAACTGGTGTTACTTCGTTTATGACCCGGAAAATTCTCCCTTCAAGTCGCTGCGCCGGTTTCGTTGGCTGCCGGCGGCGATCACGAGTCGGCGCATTTTCCGCCGTTGGCTGAGCAAATTCGTGAAAGTCCAACTGAAATTTCGAGGTTACTTTGACCTCTACAACATCCCCTTCAGGCATATTTCGCTCTTCGATTTCACGGAAAAGAAAAGCCCGCTCAAACCGGGCGGCATGAACCGCGGGCCGAACATTTTCGACTTTCTGGAAATTCGCGAGCTCCCTTACCACGTGAGCGACCCGACGAAGAGCGAGTGGGAGAATTTGCAGGGCGTCACGGACGATATTCGCTCCGAGCGAATTGATTTCGCTTTCATTTATTGGCCCGCACTGGACGGGCTTTTGCATCGGGCGGGCAATCAATCGCCAGCGTTTCCCGCAAAACTTCGGCAATACGAGCAATGGATTTCACAACTGTTGTCCGTTGCCCGCCAACACTACGAGGAAACCCACCTCTACGTTTTCAGCGACCACGGCATGGCCAACTGTGACGAGTTGCTCGACCTCAAGTCCAGAATCGAGGCGCTCGAGGTTCGGATGGAGCAGGACTACGCGGTAGTGTATGATTCCACGATGGCGCGGTTCTGGTTCTTTAACGAGCGGGCGCGCTGCCAGATCGGCGATTGCTTGCGACAGATTCCGCAGGGTCGAATAGTGCCGGACGCGGAGTTAAAACAGTTGCGCGTTTTTTTCCCCGACCGCTACTTCGGCGAACTGATCTTTCTCGTCAAGGAAGGCGTGTTGATTGTGCCAAGTCACATGGGCGAGCGGCCGATCCGGGCCATGCACGGTTATCATCCGGGCGAAAAACACAGCTACGCTGCGCTGCTGACCAATCAGCCGGAAGTCCCCGACGACATCGTAGCCATCCCGGACATTTTCCGCCTGATGACCCGCGACGCCGAGCTGGCGAGGGCAAGCAATGGAGCACGTCAAGCGGGTGCGGGGTGGTCGGGTTCCGAATTGGAACGTTTTGAAGCAGGAACTCCGGAGGCCGGAAAGGCCGCCGCGAAACTCGCACCCTCGTGAAAGAACCGGCCTCCTCCCTTCAAAGCTTCGAAGCCTTCCAGGCCAACTCCTACTTCAACGCCCTGGACGGCCTGCGCGCGGTTTCGATCCTGTTGGTGCTGCTGCATCACGTGCCGCGGTTTCAGCAGGGCCTGGTGCACACCCTGCAGGATAACGGCCGCTATGGCGTGGCATTTTTTTTTGTCATCAGCGGCTTCCTGATCTGTACCCTGTTTCTGCGCGAAGAGGAAAAGACCGGGAGGATCGATCTCTGGAAGTTTTACGGTCGCCGTGCCCTCCGATTGCTGCCGCTTTATTACGCGGCGTTGTTGCTGCAAGCCGTGTTCGTTTTCGCGTTCAAACAGTATGCCCCCGAAAACCAGGAACTCTTCAGAGAAAAACTTCCGGCCTACCTCCTATATTACAGCAACTGGCTGGCGACGGCGACCCAAGGCCCTTTTTTCTGCGCGTGGTCGCTCGCGGTGGAAGAACAGTTTTACCTGGCGTTTGGATTACTGATGTTCTTCGCCAGCCGCCGCCTCGTCGTCGGCGCGGCGCTGGTCGTGCTGATCACGAAGGCCGTCGTCTATGCGTTGTTGGGCAACGTCGATGCCGACTCCGCGCTTTGGCGTGTGGTTTTCAGTTATCAGGAGCCGATCCTGTTGGGGGTCCTGATCGCCTTCGCGCTGAACCGCCGGCAGGGGTATGAGTTTTTCGCGCGTCGGCTGGGCCCCGCCTGGGCGCCGGCGTGCCTCGGCGCTGCGACGGCGGTGTGGCTCTGCGGGCACTCCATGCGGACACAGAGTTCATGGGACTCGCAGTTGCTCTATTTACTCATGGCGCTGACTTTGGTCGGCTTGGTCATTCGCTCCAACACGCCCGTGCTCGGCGGCCGGTTCATGACCCATGTGGGGAAGATCAGTTACGGTATTTATCTACTCCACATGTTTGTCATCAGTTCGGTGAAAAGATTACCGGGAGGAACCTCTCCCGCGCTCTGCTTTTTCGCCGGCTCGATCGTGGCCATCGCCCTGGCGTCTTTGGTCTATAAATATTTCGAATACCCGATCATCACGTTTTACAAAAAGAAGCTTTCTCCGCTTAATCCAGAGATGCCCGTTCACGGTCTCGCGGCCAAATCAGCCGTGGCGGAGTCGCCGGCCGAATCGCCAAAAAATCTACTCAAAGCTCCTTCCGGAGCAGCCTGAGTGCTGCGTCGGCACCGCTTAAGGTTTTGAGCCGGAGTAGCAAGCGACAAGGATAAGTGGCCGTGTCCCAATTTCGATTTGCGGCGTGCGCCCCGGCCGCGGCGCACAGCGGCGCAGCGGCACTGCCGCCACCAGCAGGACATTACCAAGGGGGACGGCTCTGCGAACCGAGGGAGAGGCCGCGGTACGGGGGAAGTCGCCTGAACAAAAGCGACCGGAATTTCTCGAATGGCTCAAATTTATTCAGTTAGAACACTGTAAAGTCCCCCTTCAGCAACGCGACGAAGGAAATGACCTTCACGTCGCGTTGTTGCGCCAGATAATCTGCGGTCTGATGCAGTACATGGACGAAGGCGGTGTCGGGTCCGTTGTTGTGAAAATATTCCCACCAATGCGTCACCAGCACCGTCAACACGCGGCTTTCAACGGTCCTCTTGATTTCATCCAGCATCGTCCGGTATGACCTGTGACAGGAGAGCAGACAGCCGGGATGAGTCAGCAGCAGCGTCCGGCCAATTCGCCAATGCGACCGCTTCAACATTTTCTTGAGCGCGTAGCGCGGCCACCACGAAAACGGCAAACGACGCAACTCAAACCAGCCGGTCGAAAGCACGGCGAAACGTCTGGCCACCTCTTGCAAGCTGACGCGCGAAAGTTTGTCGTAAGGCGCGACGAAAGTTTGCGGCGCAGGAAAACCAGCCTCGGACAGCAGCCGGGTGCCCTGGTCCAGCCGGCGCTCGATTTCGGCGCGATCGCCCCGATCGAACTCAAAGTAATCATGATGATAACCATGCTGAGCGATGTGAAAACCACGGTTGGCTCGCAAGTAATCGACCAGTTCGCGATTGCTGCCGATCGTCAGCGCGGGGGGAAGGCCACCGCGTTTGCCCACGAGAAAGCCTTCCGGCCGCCCGTCGGGCATAGTAACGTCGGTGCGAACGTGAGGAATGAGCGCGAGATTGACCGGCAGGCCGCGATCGTGAAAAGGCCGGTACAGCCGTTCCAGGCAGTCCGCCGGCGTGAGCGCACTCGTGTCGTCATCCCGCAGAATTACGCAGCGCATTTTTCTCGGCGATCAGTTGGTCATAGAGGTACTTCATACGGCCCGCCAGCACCGTGACGTCGTATTCCGCGCTCGCGACCCTCCCTCCGGTGGCGGCCAGTCGGGACTTCAATTCAGGATGCAGCAGGGCGCAATCGACCGCCTGATGCAGGGTTTCAGGCGCGCCGAGGTCAAACAGCAAGCCGTTCTCGCCGTGCTGAATCAAATCAAGCGCGCCGGAGGTGCGGCTCGAAATGACGGTCGTGCCGGCGGCCCATGCCTCGAGGATGACCAGTCCGAACGTCTCGGAGACCGACGGCAGCACGATGACTTCGGCGGATTGAAACAGCCCGATCAATCGAGGGTCGCCAGGCGGCAACCCGCCGGTCAGAAACACGCGCTGGCGCAACCCGAGTTCGTCGATTTTCCGTTTGAGCGATTCGCCATACGCCTCGTCGGTGCAGGCGCCCGCCAGCCCCAACATTGCGTCCGGATGCCGTCGGAAAATCCCGGACGCTTGCTCGACCAACCAGCGTTGGTTTTTCACCGGGTCAATGCGGCCAACGGCCAGCAGCAAACGTTGGTCGCGAATGGAGGGAAAGGCCTCGCGTGCCGATTCTCGATGGTCTTTACGGTAGAGGCTGGTCGGCACGCCGTGCGGTTGCACCACGATCCGTTTGCAGGTCTGTTTCTCCTTGAGCAGGGCCGCTTCCTTTCGGTTACAAGTGACGACGGCATCGGCGTCCTTGAGCAGCCGCCTCGAACGCAACAGTGCGCCGAACAATTTGCCCCATTCCAGTCCGCCACGGTGAGCGTTGCGGAAATTGTTTGTCATTGACTCAGGCAAATCCAGAAATCCACCGTGGATCGTCACGACTGACGGAATGCGGCGCAATCGGGCGGAGGTCAAAGCGATGCCGCCGAGACGGCCCAAGGTGTGCGTGTGCATCAGGGCCACGTTCGGTTCGCGCAGGAGACGGGCGATCAGATCGAACGACATTAAATTGCCGCCCACGGCAATGAGTTGGCGTTTGCGCTCCGTGGAAATTCCCCACACCGGCACGCAGGCGCGGAACCGTTTGACGGCAAATCCAGCCTCCGTCAGCGGGTCGGCGGCAATGCTGCTCCCAATGCTCGGAGCATAGGTAACCGAGGTCACGCGATGTTGGCGCAGCCCTTCGAACAGCCGTTGAATGGCCGTTTCGGTGCCGCCCCATTCGGCCGGATTGTATTTTCTGAGCAGGTGAACGACGCGCATAGGTCAGCGACAGGCCAGGGGCGGCTCGGCGCTCGGGACGTCGCTGGGGAATTCTTCCGTTACGGCGTCAGTATCGATCGGCGTTCGCGCGGCCTGGCGCTTCACGTAGTAAAGACTGGCCAACGCCCCCAGCAGCACGTTGAACGTGTAGAAAATGTGCGTTTGCCGGTAGGTCCATTCCGTCTGGCTTTGCAAAAAGATGCCGCACGTGCTGAAAAAAAAGCCGACACCCAGACGCTGCATCGCTTCGGGCGAACGCGGCCTGAGAAAGCTCGCGCCCATCTGAAACCAGCGCAGCCAAACGAGCAGGAAAATCATCAACCCGGGCCAGCCGAGTTCCCCCGCCGTCAGCGCCACCAAGCTGTGCGCAGGAGGGGCGAAAGTAAAGCTCCCCACGGCATCCTTGCTCGGCGCGTCGCTCGTGTTCGGATAAGCCTCATAAAAGATGCCTAATTGCGGTCCATACACCTCGCTGACCCAATAAGACCAGTTGTTCAGACCGACGCCGAAGAAGCGGTCTTGCAGGATGGCCCAGGCCTGCCGCAGATAGGACCCGCGGTTCTCAAACTGTTCTCCCAGATACTCTTCCTTCAGCGAGGCTTGCCCGTAACGCACCTTCAGCGTGTCCCATGACTTGTAAACCATGGCACCGATCGCCAGGCAGACCAGAAATACGACTGTGATTTTCTTGAACGTAATGCGAAAGGAGGCACACGCCATCGTCGCGCCCAACGCGACCAGCGCGAAGATCGGAATGCCCGCCCGCGAAATGGTCAGCAGAATCGTTACCGCGGCGATGCCTGAACAAAGCAGACAAAACTTCTTCAGGTATTTCGGAAAATTTGAAGTCGCGGCAGCCAAGAAGACCGGCGCGGTTGTGCACAGATACATGGAAAGACTGTTCGGATCGAGTAAACTGCCCGTCACACGATAAACGCCGTTGACATAGCGGTGTTTGAGCGCCAGCACGCCCTGGAAACAAATGGCGCACCCCAACGCCAGGACGAGGAGACCCAGTTCACGCTCCGTTTGCACATACATCGCCGCGGCAAGGAACACGAGGATGCCACGGAGGATTTTCGAGAGTTCAAACAGACCAAACAATTTCGGCTCGGAAATCGCGACCGAGAAACAGCAGTAGAGGAAATAGATAATCATTGCGCCAAAGCTGGCCGGCCAAAACCAGCGGCGATGACCGGGACGCGGCAGGAGCAAGGAACTGATCAAAAGGCTGATGGCCAGAATATCGACGAGCGAAATTTCGAAGCCGCGCGTGGCGGCGCGATACCAGTAGCGCGTGACAAAATTAACGTCCACGCGGTCAGTGAACGCGCTGGAGAGGATCAACAGGAAAAAGGACGCGGCCCGCGCCCGCTGCGAGAGACAAGTCGCCACCACACCGCCGGAAATCGCGACGGCCATCAAAAACAGCGCGACCAAATCCTTTAATTCCACGGCGGCGCTCCTCGATAATCTTTTTGCAGGTGGGTCGCGCTCATTTCACCTCGCAAGTTTTGGTGTTTGAAATCCTTTCAACTGTTCGCCGGCTGGGGCTGCCGTTTTGGACAGGCGCTCTTCTCTCCCAGTAATCCCAGGCTTGGGATTTTGTCCCGGCTCGCCTCGGTCCACCCATGCATCTGGCCCTCTTTCAAATGTCGGAATGCGCGCGCGCAGGCAATCCAGGTAACCAGCAGTCGAACAAAAGCGGCGGGGAAATGTCTGGTCTTCTTGCAGCCCCTGCTCCTGCATTCGCGCTTGGCCCTGAAGCTCAGCACGTCGGGGAAAAGCTGCCAGAAGAAGCGAGCGTTGCGCAGATGCTCGTCGATCAATCGCCTCAACCAGCGGGGGTCGGACTGCTCTTTCTCGCGCAACGTGCGGGCAAGATCGCTCCTTTGCTCGCGTGGCAGATGCGCCAGATGCTGGATCAGGACGTAAGCGATGGTCTTCCCGATCACCTGCCGCTCTTGATTGTTCAACACTTCACCGACCGAGGTGTAAGCCTCGAAAAGGTGAGAGGCGTTTTCCGCTGTGACGATCCGATTCGGCGCCGGCCGGCCCGTCGAAAAGTCCGTGCCGACGACAGACTCGATGAAACTGTTATCTAAGCCCGCCAGATCCTGTGGCAAGTAAAGCTGACGGGCCACGTCGGCGCGGATACAGTAGAGCTGGCCGGTGATTTTACCTTGAATCGTGTCGGCCATTTCCGAAGTCGCCAACGCGATACGCTCGCGCCAGGATTTGAGCTCCTTCAATGAGATGTCCTTGATCGGTTGATCTGTGGCGATGCTCGCTTTGGGGTTCTCTACGAGCGTCGAGTACATATTCCAGAGCGTTTGCGGATGCCGAATCAGAATGTCGCCATCCATCAGGAACAGAAACTGGGATTCGCGCGCGGACAGCTTGTGCACGAATAAATTCCAGGCGCTCAGTTTGCTCCGCTCATTGATGTCCAGCGTCTGGCATTGAAACGCCTGTCGGAACGGGTGTCGGCTGGTTTCCTCGGCGAACACTTCTTCCGCAATCGCCGGCGTGCGGTCGGCACAACCGTTGGCCAGACAGAAGATTTCGCAAGTCAAATTACTCCGACTCAGTTCCTTGAGGAGCGACTGCTGAAACAGCGACCTCAACGTCGGCCCGATGGCGCTTTCCTCATTCCACGCGAGGATCCCGATTGAAATGTGAGGCTTGGCTGTCGTAGCTGTGCTCGTCATGGCTTGTTCATTTGTTGTCCACTGCCTGTCTTATTGTTGGTGGCCGAACATAGCCCGGCGGCGAACCGCTGTTGTAGTAGGTGAAAGACCCGTATCGCCAGTAGGTCAAGACCCCACTGCAATGGGGAGCGCGCTGCGGTAAAGGTGTTGTCGGCACAGGTTTGAGATGACGGATCCATTAGTCAGCATTATCATGCGTTCGTTCAACGAAGGCTGGGCGTTGCGCGAAACGTTGCCGGCGCTCCGGGCGCAGGAATACAGTAACTGGGAGCTGATCGTCATCGATTCCGGTTCGACCGATGGTTCGGTGGAGATGGTTCGGGCCGCTCAGCCGCGTCATTTCATTCACATCCAACCGCACGAATACAATCCCAGTCGCGTCATGAACCAGGGCATGCAGTTGGCGCGATCCGAGTTCTGCATCTTCCTGAACGCGGACGCGACACCGCAAGGGGCTAACTGGCTGCGCCCGCTGGTGACAGGGTTGGTTGACCCCCAGACCGCTGCGGTCTTCGGTCGGCAAGTGCCGCGGCCCGATTGCTGGGCCGTTTACGCTTGCGACTACGAACGGTGCTTCGGACCGGGCCGCGAGTCGGCCCAGTGGGACCACTTCTTCAGCATGGTCAGCAGCGGGCTGCGCAAGAACATTTGGGCGAAGCGCGGCTTCCTGGAGAAAATGCAATATTCTGAAGACGACGAATACACCCGCTGGTGCCGGGCGCAGGGCTATCGCATCGTTTATGTCCCCGAATCGGTGGTGATGCACTCGCACAACTACACCGTCGCGCAGACCTGCAAACGCAGCTTTGGCGAAGGCCGGGCGGTAGCGGCGGTGTGGTCCGGCAAACCAACCGAGTTCAATTTCCTGCGGACGGTGCTGCTTGGGTGGCTGAACGATTTCCGGCGCGACCTGGCTTTTTGTGCCAGAACACGACGCTGGGTCGAGTTGCCGCAGGCGGCGCACGTCCGCTGGCAGCAGCGTCGCGCCAGGCTCGCCGGGTTCAAGGAGGGCTGGGTCGCGTATCGCGAAAACGCCTCCGGCACGTCGATCAATCCGCCGACCTGGTCGCAGTCGGGTTCGATAAATTTATCGCGGTTGCCAAAATGATCGATGCAGCGGACACAATTCAGACGATGGAAACCGCGAGCGGACAACCTTCGTCGGAACGCCCGAACCAAGGGAAACGTTTCACCGTCGA
Organism: Verrucomicrobiota bacterium; assembly: GCA_003219345.1. GTDB lineage: Bacteria > Verrucomicrobiota > Verrucomicrobiia > Limisphaerales > AV2 > AV2. Next base: position 696 of record QHOP01000425.1, on the reverse strand, counting down.
TGGGAGCGATGAACTGGAAACTCATCTGGAGAGAACGTGCCGGAAGACCCTGGCCGGCGTCCAACACTTGATTCCCGAGCGCAAGCTGGAAGGCCTCCTGCTCGCTGGCGGGTACGGTCGTGGCGAAGGGGGCGTGTTAAGGACAGAGACGGGCGACGAACCCTATAACGATCTGGAATTCTATGTTTTCCTGCGCGGGAACAATTTCCTCAACGAACACCGGTACCAACCTGGGCTGCAGGACTTGGCAGAACACCTCTCGCCCGCTGCTCGCGTGGAAGTTGAATTCAAAATTCTTTCTCTGAACAAACTGCGGCGGAGTCCGGTGAGCATATTCTACTATGATTTAGTCATGGGACATCGCTGGCTGAGGGGTGAAGAGGGTCTGCTGTCGGGTTGCGAGCATCATCGCGACGCTAAACGTATTCCGCTCGCAGAAGCCACCAGACTGATGATGAACCGTTGCTCCGGTCTGCTGTTGGCGCGGGAACGATTGGAGCGCGCGGAATTTTCGCCAGGGGATGCTGATTTTGTCGGACGGAACCTGGCCAAAGCGCAACTGGCTTTTGGCGACACCGTTCTGAGTGCTTTTGGAGGGTATGACTGGAGTTGTCTGGAACGGCATAAAAGATTGAAGCAACTGAAAGTGTCGGAGGATTTGCCTTGGCTGTCGGAAGTGCAGAGACATTACACCTC
>QHOP01000424.1 GCA_003219345.1 Verrucomicrobiota bacterium | reverse complement strand
TTTTCGCGGCATGAAACGAATTTCCCTTTTCCTGCTGGGCGCGGTTTGTTTGGGCTTTCCTGGTTTGGCCCAGGATAACGCCGCTCGCGCCGCCGCCGAACGCGAAGCCGCGGAGGAGCGCTACAAACTTTTGAACTCCGCGGTGGAAGGCCTGACGAGCGCACAAGCCGATTTGCAACGCCGCCTCGGGAGTCTGGCTGAGGAGGTCCGGTCTTTGCGCGCCCAGGAGTACAAGATCGATACGAGCAAATTCGTCACGCGCGAAGAGTTCAACCGCCTGGTCAAGGCCTTTGAGGAGATCGAACGGAAACGCGAAGACGACAAGAAACTGATCCGGGAAGAATTCGAGCAACTGAAAAAGGACATCGTTAAACTGTTGAATGCGCCTGCGTCGTCGGCGACCCCAAAGAAAAACAAAACCCAGCCTCCGGCAGAAAAGGGCTCTGAGAAGCTCGCCGAGAAGCCGTCGAGCAAACCGGACAAATCCGACAACTTAGCAGCCTCCGCGCTTCAGGAAGGCGTTTCTTACACTATCGAAAAGGACAATACGCTGTTAGCCGTCGTCAAGGCTCACAACGAGAAGTTCAAAAGCCAGGGCAAAAAAACCTCCGTTAAACTGGTGTTGGACGCCAATCCAGGCCTCGACGAAAAGAAGCTTCGCATCGGACAAAGCGTTTTTATTCCGCTCGTTCCTGAGTAATGGAATCTTTCAATCAGCGCGCCGCATATCAGGTCCGGCTTGCACCAGGTGGTTGAACGAATGGCTCGAGTCAGGGTCAATTGAGGCATGAAGACGCTCCGTCGCGTTCACTTGTATCTCGGCTGCTTCTTTGCGCCCCTCCTCCTGTTCTACGTTGTCACCGGCTGGTATCAGACAGTCAACCCGGACCGCCGCAAAGGTGTCAGCGACTCCCATGACCTCGTCAGCCGTCTCTCACGTGTGCATGTGGAGCAATATTACCCGACGGAATCCTCGACGGGCTATTCCACCCATTTGTTTCGGGTGCTCATCGTCATCATGGCAAACGCCTTGATGGCCACGGTGATTCTGGGCATTATCCTCGCCTTCCGCACCAGCCGCAACAAATGGCCCGTCTGGCTTTCACTGGCCCTGGGCATCGTACTGCCCGTCATCCTGTTGTGGCTGGGACAAAAGCATGATTGAGTTATGAAGCTCGCGGTGCTGACGTTACTGGCCGCGCTCGCCGGTGGCGGCCTGTTCATCCTGCTGGCGCTGCAACTTCGCTACCGCGTCACGCAACGTCATTTGCAAGTGACTCTCTTCGGCCTTTGTCTTCGCCGCGTGAAATTGTCCGACATCGAGCATGTGTCCAAGCGACAGGCGAACTGGGCCGAGAAATGGTACAACACTTTGCGTCCCGCGCATCGGGTTCTTGTTGTTCGCCGTCGCCGCGGCTGGTTCAAGGACTTCGTCATCACGCCGAAGAACCGCTACGTATTCAAAACCGAGTTGGAACGCGCCGTTGCCGGGCTGCCAACCGCGGGCGGAACCGGGAAACCGGAATTGGAGCGCGGCGCGGCCACTGATCCCCGCGTGGAAAGTTGACCCGATTGACATCGGCCAAATTGGCGCTTGCCAACCGGCGGACCGGTGGTAAGTTGCCCGGCCTTTGTTATGAGAGCTGACATTCATCCAAAATATGTGGACGCGGAAATCCGTTGCGCCTGCGGCAACGTGATCAAGACCCGGTCCACCAAGCCGACAATTTTGATCGGCATCTGCAACGTCTGCCATCCGTTCTATACCGGCCAGCAAAAGTTCGTCGATACCGCTGGTCGCGTGGACAAGTTCCAGCAACGCCTCGCCAAGACGCAGGCTGCGCAGGCCGCGGCCGCCACCAAGAAGAAAAAGAAGTAGCTGATTCCAACGCAACCGCCCGCAGCAGTTTCGCCACTCTGCGGGCGGATACTTTTTCCTGAGATGGATTTGCGTCCCCAGATCGACAAATTTTCCAAACGACTGGCGGAAGTCGAGACGGCGTTGAGCGATCCCAAAGTCTTCGCCAACAATCCGCGTTTCCAGGAATTGTCCAGGGAATACGCCCGACTCAAGGAACTGGTCCAGCGGGGTTCGGGATATTTGAAAGCAGTCGCCGACCTGGAGGACAATCGCGCGTTGCTCAAGTCCGAGGCGAGCGATTCCGAGATCGCGCACATGGCCAGAGAGGAAATTGCGCGGCTCGAAACGGAGGAAAAGCGGCTCGCGCTCGAAGTCCAGCGCGGCATTTTGCCGCCGAACCCGGCGGACTCGCGCAACACGATTGTTGAAATCCGCGCCGGCGCGGGCGGATCCGAATCCGCGTTGTTCGCTGCCGACCTTTATCGCATGTACAGCCGCTACGCCGAGTCGCGTGGCTGGAAACTGGAGACGCTCGACTCCAGCCCGTCGGACCTGGGCGGTTTCAAGGAAATCATTTTCAACGTGAGCGGGCAGGACGTTTTCAAGCGGCTCAAATACGAAAGCGGCGTGCATCGCGTCCAGCGCGTGCCGGCGACCGAAGCACAAGGCCGCGTCCACACGAGCACGGCGACCGTCGCCGTGTTGCCGGAAGCCGAGGAAGTCGAGGTGCAACTCAAGCCGGAGGAACTGGAGGTTACCGTTTGCCGGGCCTCCGGCCCCGGTGGGCAGGGCGTCAACACGACCGATTCCGCCGTGCAAGTGCTGCACAAACCCACGGGCTTGATCGTCCGTTGCGCCGATGGCCGGTCGCAGCAGAAAAACAAACAACAGGCGTTCACGGTGCTCCGCTCGCGGTTACTCGAACAAAAAGTCGCCGAGGAAAACGCGAAGTATGCCGCACAGCGCAAGGCGCAGGTCGGCACTGGCGAGCGCAACGAACGCATCCGTACTTACAACTTTCCGCAAAATCGCGTGACCGACCACCGCATCGAATTGACCCTTTACAATCTGCCGGCGGTCATTGACGGCGACGTCGACCCGCTGATCGAACCGCTCATGGCGCACGATTTGGAGCAGCGGCTGGCCGCTTCTGCCCGATGAAAATCAAAACACCGAAAGGGATCATTTTCGATTGCGATGGCACGCTGGCTGACACGATGCCGCTGCATTGGCGCGCCTGGCAGGCCATCGCCCAACGGCACCGGCTGCATTTTCCCGAAGAACGTTTCTACGAATTGGGCGGCGTGCCGACGCGCGACATCCTCAAAATGCTGGCCCAGGAACAAGGCGTGCCGATCGACCACCTCGCGGTGGCGCATGAAAAGGAAAACGAGTATCTGCCGCTGCTTCATCAGGTGGAACCGGTCAACGCGGTCGTCGGCGTCGCGCGCGAGCATTACGGAAAGATTCCCCTGGCGGTCGCTTCGGGCGGCACGAAAAAAATCATCACGCAGGTGCTCGAACACCTCGGCATCGTAAAATTGTTCGACGCCATCGTGACCAGCGAGGACGTCACACGCCAGAAGCCGGCGCCGGACATTTTCCTCGAAGCCGCGCGCCGCATTGGCGTCCCGCCGAAATTCTGCCGCGCTTACGAAGACACCGAGCTGGGCCTGCAGGCCATTCGCGCCGCCGGCATGGAGGCGGTGGATGTGAGGGATCTGCTCGCGAAGCGTTGAAGCGTTTTTGGTCGGCGGTCTGTCCTCGTGTTTGACCGCCAACGGCCGGAAGGAAAACAACCGATCGCAGCTCTGGCGCGCGGTTTGGAGGCGGATCTGCACGGACCAGACCACGCCAAAGAAACCAGGTCTGGTACTGAGCCAATCAACGAAATCTTTCGTGCTGCGCCAAGAGGCGCGGCGGGGGCAGGTTCATCGTCTCCTGCCACAGTCGGATTTCGCTGCCGCACGCACGATAGCGTTCCTCTCGTGGATTGTGATGAGTCCTGCCTTGTAAAACGACTGGGCGACTTTGGCGACTGTTGCCACATACTGTCCGTGGTTTCTCCAGGTCCCTCCTGCTACTGGGCCGGCGCAAGGCACGAGTTGGTCGATGCTGCAACCGTGCTCGTTCACGACAGCGCCAGGCGAAGTGTCAGGGCACTGGTCCTCGTCGTCAGGCACCCCATCGCCATCGCTATCCAAAATGACAGGAACGGTGACCACTAAATTATCCATGACAAAAGGACTGCTGGGAGACGCGATAAACGTGACCCGATCAATCCCCACATAATTGAACTGGATCAAAGTGGGAGCAGTCGTACTTACGGTATAGGTATTGTCATAGGATAAAGTCGTTCCCACCCAGCCCTGCACTCTAATCTGCATCCCATTGACAAATGCAGCCGTCAAATAAGCCGAGTTCAAGGCAAAGGCGGTGCCACTGCCAATAGAAGCCGGGTCTCCAAATAAATTGAAGGCGACATTCTCCAACGAAACCGTTCCCGTCCGGTAGCCCTCCCTCACGGGACGGTTCCATCCATTGAAAACACCAAAATTGTTCCATTGCAGGCGGCCATAGCCGTTCTGGATAAGGGCCCAATCGGGGCCGCTTGAAAGGTCATCGAATGTCAGCGTCTCTGCATCCGCGCGAGCGCTTGTGACGAATTGAAGAATACAGAGACAGAGCGTGCTGAGAAGCACCCATTTCCTAGCCCGTGCCGCGATGGTTTGCATAGGTTCCTTACAGGTAAACGTATTTCCTGAAGAACTAGCCAAGCAGTGTCGATGCCATCGCATGCTTCATCCCAAAATGCCTATACGCGACAGTCCCATTTTATTTCTCCTGGTAAATTTTCGCGCAAAAAGCGTGAAAATCACGCATGGACTGTTAATTCCCCAGCATTGGCGTTGTCGTGGCGAGAGCGATGATTCAACGGCGACGAAAGGCGCCAGATTTCAAGCTTCGCGCTTCTTCCACACGTAGCGAAACATGATCACGCGCAGCGCCGCCGTCAGCGGGATGGCCAGAATGCCGCCCAGCAAGCCGCCCAGCAGCGTCGTGCCCGCCATGACCGCGATGATGATCGTGAGCGGATGCAGGCCCACGCGCTCGCCCATGATCTTCGGTGAGATGACCAGCCCTTCGAGCGTTTGCACCACGGCGAACACGGTCAGCACGCCCAGCGGATGCCACCAGTCGCCGAATTGCACAAACGCGATCACCAGCGCCATGAGGCACGTGGTGATGGCCCCGAGAAACGGGATCATCGTCAGTACCGTGGCCATGACGCCCAGCAGGAACGCGTAGGGCAGGCCGACAATGAAGAAGCCGATCGTGTAGAGGATGCCGTCACACAATGCGACAATCACTTGTCCGCGAAAGAACGCGATGAGGTAGCCGTTGATTGACCTGAGCACGAAAACCAGTTCGTCCTTGAACCCGGACCTCGCGATCGGCAGGTAATCGGTCCATTTCTTTTCGATGCCTTCCTTTTCGAGCAGAAAATAGAAGGCGTACACGGGTATCAATGCCAGACCGGCCAGCACGCCGAACCAGGAAGCGACTTTGGAAACCTGGCCGAAGAGCCACGCGCCGACTTTGGGGAGTATCTTCGCCAGCCAGCTCGTGGCGGACTGTAAAGCTTCGGCGTCCAGCGCCCCGCTCCAGCTCGGCGGCGCAGTTGCGCTCGAGTCCGGAGACGCAGGCGCGTTGGTGGAACCTGTCTCGGTGCCGGCCGTCGCGACGGCGTTCGTCTCGGAGCTGCTGTCCGGCTGAACTTTCAGGAACTTTTGGAGGATTTTCGGCGGGTTGTTGATCCAGTCCTGCACTTTGTGCTGCACGAGCGCCGCGTAACCGGGAATCTTCTCGGCAAGTTGCCGCGTCTCGCGGACCACCTGCGGCGCGACGCTGCCGAACAGAGCGAGCATGATCAGCGCCGCCAGCGCAAACACGCAAATAATGCAACCACTGGATCAAGCAGGTAAGACAGCACTCCCGCCACCGCCAGGGGCCAGAGCACGGGAGAAAGCAAGCGCAACGTCCTGCCGAGTCCCCAAACCGCGCCGGCGAGAACCGCCGCGATGACCGCGACAGCCAGCGCGGAGACAGCGAACCAGATGACGCGGGCTTGCCTGGGCGTGGGCGGCGGGCAATTCATGCGCCGGGAGAACTCGAAATCCGAATGTCGAAAGTCGAATGAAAGCCGAAACCCAACTCCCAAAGTCCGACACGAATCACATTCCGGTTCCGGTTTGAAGTTTCGGGTTTCCTTTGGTTTTCAGATTTCGGTCTTCGGGTTTTCATTGCCCTTGCCCCAGCTTCTTCGATTTCTCGGACGCCGCGCGCACGGCGTTCATCAGCGCACCGCGCACGCCGGCCTTCTCCAGTTCGTGCAGACCTTCAATGGTTGTGCCGCCCGGACTCGTGACCATGTCTTTTAGCGCACCGGGATGCAGGCCGGTTTCCAGCGCCATCTTCGCGCTGCCGAGCACGGTTTGCGCGGTGAGCTTCGTCGCCACGTCGCGCGACAGGCCCGCCGCCACGCCGCCGTCGCTCAACGCTTCGATGATCAGGTAAACGTAAGCTGGCCCGCTCCCGCTTAAACCCGTGACCGCGTCGAGCAACGATTCCTTGAGCTGAAACGCCACGCCAATCGCCGAGAAAAGCTTCTGCACCAGGCGTCCGTCCTCCGCCGTCGCGTTTTTGCCGAGCGCGTAAGCGGTCGCTGAAGCGCCGACCAGCGCCGGGGTGTTCGGCATCACGCGAATGACCCGCGCGCCGCTGCCCAGGCCGCCTTCCAGTCTCGCCAGTGTCACACCGGCGGCGATAGAGATGAGCAAATGTTTCTCCGTGAATTCGCCGCCGACTTCCTTGAGCACGTCGGCGACCTGATCCGGTTTGACCGCGAGCAGCAACACGCCGGCAAATTTCAATGCTTCAAGATTTGACGCAGTGGTCTTTGCGCCGGCTTCCCTGGCAAAGGCGGAACGGGCGGCGTCGATCGGATCACTGGCGATGATCCGGTCGGCGCTGGCCAGGTTCGCATGAATGAATCCTTTGGCCAAAGCGGTGGCCATCTTACCCGCACCGAGGAAGCCGAGGGTGAGTTTTACGGACATGCGGCGGATTGTTGAAGGTCAGCAGGCCAGAGTCGAGTGTGAAAATTGCGAATCAGAAAAACGGGATTGACGCAGATCAGGTGTCCTCTGCAGATTGTGAATGGCGAACCACCCGCGGCGGCTACAGAGCCATCGTCGAGTTGGATTGTCCAGGCAGGTTCACTCCGTGAGATTCGGGCACGAGGATCGCCCGGCGCAGGCGATGCGTGCGGATAAACTGCACCGCCTGGCGCCACGACTCAAACGAGCCTACTAGCTTTCCGTTTTCAAAAACCGAAATGCGTCCCGAGGGAGGTTCGGTATGTTGTTGCGGCTGTGAATCCACCATCGACTACAGCCCAAAAGCACCTTCCGTTCTCAGGCTCTCGCGAATCGGTATGAAATGGTGATAGCACGTTGCCTGGCAGGATGTTTTGAGAAAGTCGCCCAACAGTTCCCCGACACCCCAAAGAGCGCGTTGCATTGCAAATCCAATGCTGGCGCAGGAGGATAATTTGCAAACCAAAGCAGGTCTTGTTGGGGATCATACCAGGCCAAGGGATTGGAGCCCCTTTGGGATCTATGCCGCTCAGCATTGAGCTGATTCCCCGTCAACCTCTCTTGAGCCTCGTGGCGAACGCGGCGGAGCGGCGCTGACCTTCATCAAGCTGTTCTTGCGTCAGAAGCAGGTTGACGCGTTCGAGGTGCGTCTCCGAATCTTTGTAGCCTTGCTCCGCCGCCAGATTAAACCACTTGAATGCTTCAATCCTTGCCTCGCCGGCATTGTCTTTGGACACATCAAAGCTGTCGCGCTGACAGCGCTTGCCCATTTGAAACTGCGCTCCGGCATCGCCCTGATCGGCGGCTTTGAGGAACCACTTGGCCGCTTCGGCCTGGTCTTTCGCCACGCCTTGTCCGTGGTCATACATCAAGGCAAGGTTGAATTGCGCCAGCGCATATCCCCGCTCGGCCGATTTCCGATACCAATTGGCGGCTTTGGTATCGTCCTGTGCTTCGCCTGCACCGATGTCGTAGTTCACTGCCAGCGCGAATTGCGTCTCAGCGTCAACCGAAGAGGAGTCGCTTTTCGCGCGGGCTGAATCCGAGGCCTCATCATGGCGAAAGAGTTTTCGATACCAGGTCTTGTTCATGGCGCCAATGACTCAAGCAAACTGCATCTGCACCATCCCGTGAGCCTCCTTCCACTGCCGGATGGCAGCGCGGAGGTGAGCGGCGGCAGTTTCGAACTCGCGCCTCAGCTCGGCGATTTTTTCTCGCGACGCGGCAATTCTTTTTTCCGTGGCCAGCAGGTATTCGTTCTTTCGCCGTTCCCAGTTTTCGACCGCCTGGCGCAATCGTTCCTGGGCAGTTCGGAGCATGACGTGCGTCCGTTCCGGAAGCTGGACCGCCTTTGCGTTCAACTGCGTTTCCAGTTGCCGTTGTTTTTCCGTTATTTCCCGCAGCAGAATTTTTTCGGCGGGAACACGGCGCAGTTCGACGACAAGTCCCAGCCGGTGCAACAGCCAGATGGTCCATTTGGTGGGATCAAACTGCCAGGGCTTCACTCCATTGCGGTAGTCGCGCTGAAACTCGTGGTGAAAATTGTGGTAACCCTCGCCGAAAGTAAACAGCGCCATCCAGGCGCTGTCGCGCGCGGTGCAGCGGCTGGAATACGGTTGTTTGCCGATCGTGTGGCAAAGCGAATTGATGAAAAAAGTCATGTGCTGAACAACGACGACGCGGGCCATTCCCGCGATCAGAAAACCGCCCAACGCGGCGGGCCATCCGCCCCACCCCCATCCGATCGCCGTGGGCAGCGCGAAGCCCGTCAGGATGGCGATGAGGTAATAGTAGCGGTGCTGCCACAGCGCCAGCCGGTCCTGCTGCAGGTCGGACACCTGGTTGTCCAGGCACGACTCCGGTTTCAGCTTGAAGAGAATCCAGCCGATGTGGGCGTGGAAAAAGCCTTTCGTGATGTCATAAGGATCGTCGTGCTGATCCACAAATTTATGGTGACGGCGATGGTCCGCGGCCCAGTGCAGGACCGAGTTTTCGAAAGCGGCGGCGCCGAACAACAGCGTGAACAAGCGCACCGGCCAGCTCGCCTGAAATGTTCGATGGGAAAAGAGGCGATGGTAGCCGAGCGTGATGCTGAGGCCGGTGCACCCAAAAAAGATAACGAACAGCGATACTTGAAACCAGTCCAAGCCATAGCGCCACAGATAAGCCGGAACCGCGGTCAGCGTTGCGAGCAACGTGCCGATCAGAAACAGGCTGTTCTTCCAGTTAACGGACTTCCAAGGAATACGATTCATACAAAATTTTGCTTCAACACCAGGCTTTACGACTGACTTCCTGCGTACAGTTTCGTGTTCATGATAGCTACTCACTTTAGATTGCCTGCTCCTTTCCAAACTGTTCCCGACCGCCGGGTTTCAAATCCTCATTGAACTCATTTTCAACTGAAGATCCACCATGCCTTGGAAGCAACAACGCATCTAAGTCGTTTAAATTGTGCATTCTTTTGAGGTGAATGCAACTGCTAAGTTCAGGGCCCCAGTGCGCCACAATGTCCTACCCCGAGCCGTTCAGCCGCCCATACTTGCGAATCTCCGGCCAGATCAGCGCTGTGGCGATTACCACCAGGATTGTGCCGGCGCCGCCGGAAACGACCGCGAAGACAGGCCCGAAAAAGTTCGCAACAATCCCTGACTCACATTCACCGAGTTCGTTGGAAGCTCCAATGAAGAGGCTGTTCACTGCTGAGACGCGCCCGCGCACCGCGTCCGGTGTGAGCAACTGCACGAGTGTGTGACGCACCACCACGCTGATATTATCCACCGCTCCGCACACGATCAGCATCGCGAACGAAAACCAGAACCATTTGGAAAAGCCAAAGGCGATGGTGCCTGCTCCGAACAATGCGACTGACCAGAGCAACGCGCGTCCCGCCTTTTCCAGCGGTGGACGGTGTGCCAGGTACATCGCCGAGACAACGGAGCCAAACGGCAGAGCTGCGCGCAGGATGCCGAGGCCGTGCGGTCCTGCCTGTAAAATGTCTTTGGCGTAAATCGGCAGCAGCGCCGTTGCGCCGCCGAGGAGCACGGCAAACAGGTCCAGGGTGATCGTGCCGAGAATGATTTTGGTGCGGTAAACAAATCTGAGTCCCGCCAGCAGGTTTGTCAGCGACATTTCCTCTTTGACCACTGCGCCGCGCCGGCTCCGCACTGCGGCAATCAACAAGAAGCAAACAATTGTCGCCGCCGCGTTGATGGCATAAACCACCGCCGCCCGGTGCGTAAGTGCAATCAACGCCCCGCCCGCAGCAGGCCCGATTACGGATGAGAAGTGGAACGCGCCGGTGTTCCACGTCACGGCCCGCGGGAAAAGTCGCCGCGGCACAAGCTGCGTGAGGAACGCCTGACTTGCCGGCCAGAGAAACGCTCGCGCAACACCGGCGACGAAAAGGCAGAAGTAAATCCACAAGACATTGGCGTTTAGCGCGGAAACCAACGTCAGACCGACACTCGACAACATGGCGACAAACACCATCGACAGAATAATCTTTTTGCGATCGTGATTTTCCGCCACGTGCCCCGCAGGAAGAAAAAAAAGGATGATCGGCAACATCTGCATCAGCCCGACCAACCCCAACGCCAACG
>QHOP01000072.1 GCA_003219345.1 Verrucomicrobiota bacterium | reverse complement strand
ACGGCACAGTTTTTCGCCGAAAAGTTGAACCTGCCGGTCGAATACTTCAATCCGTTCCGCAATATTCAGATCGACACCTCCATTGACCTGGAGGAACTGGCCAAAGTCGCCCATTCCTTTGGCGAGGTCGTGGGCCTGGGACTGCGCAACGTGGCCCAGTGCCCGGTGGAAATGAACTTGATGCCCAAGAGTTCGCTCAAACGGCAGCAGTTCAATCAAAAGAAACCTTATTTCATCGCCACCGTTTTCAGCCTGGTTGCTGGCGTCCTGGCGTACGGCTGGTTCTACGCCAAGATCGCGGAGATCAAACGTGAGGCGCTGGACCGGCTCAATGTAAAAGTCGAGCCGTTGAGACAGAAGCAGACCGAACTTCAGGGCGAGTTGGACAAGCTGACGAAACTCAAGCAGGAGACCAGCCAGTTGACCGAATGGATGGAGCAGAGGTTCTATTGGGCGGACGTGTTGAGCGAGTTACGTCGCACGTTGATGCAGGCCGAAGCCGCGCGGACCCGCGCCATGGGAGTCGAAAACGGCGTTTGGATTGAGAGTTTCACTTCGGCTACTCCGGGTTTGACCGCCTCGCCCACGTCTGAGGCGGAGCCGGAGTCGCCCACGCCTTTCTATTATAATCGGCTGATGATGGAGCGGTACGGTCTGATCCCCAGGGGGGCTCCTTTGCCGACAGAAGGTGAAAGCGCAGCGACGGCGGCGGCGCCCAAGCCCGCGACCCCCACCTCGACCAACGAAATTTCGGTCGTCACAATGAAATGTCGCGGATTGAACCTGATAAAATATGACCCCTCGGCTAATGAGAAATTGGCCTACGCCCTCAGGGATGAACTCTTGACCAGTCCGATGTTTGACAACAAGGAGACAAAACTCTCCGGGGACATCGAACAGGTGGAGGCGACGAACTCGGTAACGTTCAGCTTCGGTGTGACGCTGAAATTGAAGCACCCGATGAAGCTCTGACCATGAGCTGGCTAAAAAAAAATGTGTCCTTGGTGGTTGGCGGGGTGGTTGCCCTTGGCTTGCTTGGATTTGCCATCTTTTTTCTGCTCACCAGCACGCGAGCAGCGGACGAGGTTACCGCGCAGTTGAGCGCGAAGACCGCCGAGCTGAAGGACTTGACGACTCACGACCCGTATCCCAATCAGGAGAACATCGAAGCCGCCAGGAAGGAACAAAAGAAACTGGCCGCCTTCAAAGACCTGCTCCAGACGACCATTTCGCATCTGGAGCAGGATGCGGAGAAGGCCGGCGTGAACCTGCCCGCAAAATACGACTTCACTTTTACGCCGCAGCGTAAATCGCTCGATTTTGCGGCCGACACCGTGGCGCCGTTGGCTGCACAGGTGGCGGAGATCAAGGCCGTCTGCGAGGTCCTGTTTAATGCAAGGGTTCATGCCTTGACCGCGTTGCGGCGTCTTCCGGTGGCAAAGGATGACCAGGGAGCGACCGATTATTTGCTGGGCAAGAAAGCGGCAACCAACGCCGTGACCGGTGCGGTTCTGGCGCCTTACGAGATTCAGTTTCAAGGATTCACCGCGGAACTGGCGGCGGTGTTGGAAGGGTTTTACCGTTCATCGAATTGTTTCATTGTTAGGAACCTCGACGTGCAGACCAACATCGTGAACGTCGCCGCCGACAGCTCTCAGACGATTCCCTCATATCTGCCCTACTATCCATCGACTACCGGTGTGGTTCCTCCGACTCCCTCTCCTGAAGATCTGATGCGCCAACGTTATGGATTGGGTCGCTATGGAATGGGTCCCGGCGGTGGTCGTTATGGTGGATTGGGTCCCGGCAGCAGTCGCTATGGCCAGCCGCCACTCGTCGCGCCAACACCGACGCCAACTACCACTCCCAGCGCGTTTGCGCCAGCGGCGCGCAAAGGACCGGAAACGATTTTGGATGAGCGACCGTTCAAGGTAACCATGTACGTGGAAGCGGTCCGGCTGACCGAGCGAGGCAAGTCCAAATCCGCAAAATAAAACGGATTCCCATGGAGTTTCTGAAGAATAACTACGAAAAGGTGATCCTTAGCTTCGTGTTGCTCGGTTTAGCCGTGGCGGCAGTATTATTGTTGACTTCGGTGGACAGTGAGAAGCGGGCACTGGAGGAGATCGAAAGCGGTATTACCGCTGCCAAACCCAAGGAACTCAAACTGGTTGATCTCTCCACCAACGAGGCGGCCCTTCAACGCCTGCTAAAACCCGTGAGCCTGCGGCTGGTCGGCGAGCATAACCTGTTCAATCCTGTTCAATGGAAGAGAATGCCGGATGGCAAGGTGTTCCCGCTCCGCACGGGCCGCGAAATTGGTCCCGGCGCTCTGGCCGTCACCCAGATCACTCCGCTTTACCTCAAAATCGAATACGAGGGTCCCAGCGTGGGTGACTCGCCTCAATATCGGTTCAAAGTCACGCGCGAAGCAGAAAAATCGCTCAGCAAACGCATCCCGACCACGTTTTCTGTCACGACGGTGGGAAGCAAGGTCCCGGTCTTTGTTCTGAGAGAGATGAAGCCAAAGGAGAACCCGACCGACTTTGTGCTGGAATTGATCGATAATAAGGAACAGGTGGTCGTGAGTAAAGACAAACCGTACGTCAGCGTGGCCGGACATACAGTGGATCTGAGGTACGATCCTGAAAAGCTGAAGTTCATCGCAAGACGCCTGGGCGATTCGCTTGTGTTCGCCGGTGACACCAACAAAATCGTTGCCATGACGGAGACAAACGTTACAGTCCAAGCCACATCAACAACCAAACGAACGACGGTGGCATACGCGCCGGCGCCTTAGACGGACGTGGGAAACTGCATCGTATGCCTTTTTATTTCAAACCGGGAACCATCATGATGAAAGCCGCCAAATACCTCAGTCTTCTTCTCGTGGCGTCGGCCACTTCTTTAATGGCCCAACCCACGCCCGCAGACAAGGCGACCGATGTAGCCGTCCAACGGGAAGCCGCCATTATCCTGCTGCGGAAAACTTTGGCCGAGGCAAAAGCCGCGCAGGACAAGCTCGATCTGCTGGCCGCCGCCAAGCTTTACGAGGAGGCCTATCGACTCGTTCAGATCGTCGGTGTCGGCATCGACCAGGAAGCTCAGGAGACGAGTTCCGGTTTGGCCACGGTGCGGCTGGTGCTGGCGAAGCAGGCCCAACGTCGCGCGCGTTTTGAAGAAGCCGATCTCCATGTCAAACGCGTACTGACGGTGGACCCGAAAAATGAGGCGGCTTTGAAATTCAAAAAGGAAAATGACAAGGCCCTCGAGGCGTTAAAGGGGCGGGTGCCCAGCAAGGAGGTCCAGGCCCTGATTCCCGAAGTGCAGAAGCAAAGGATCAGCACGGCTACGCTGGCACAAGACGGCAAAGTGCTCTACGAAATGGGCCGGATGGAGGAGGCCGAAGCCAAACTGAAACAGGCCGTCGCGCAGGATGCGGACAATACCATGGCTTTCTATTATCTGACTCTGATCGAGGAGGCCCGCTACGCGCAGGGCGCCCGCGCGCGGGAAATCTCTGTGAAGAACAAAGCGGTCGAAGTCGAGAGGGCCTGGCTTCCGCCGATTCAACGCGAAGCTCTGCCGTCGGCCAATCCGTTTGCCACGACCAATCTCGTTTACACCGGCCCCGGACGACAGGCGATACAAAACAAGCTGAATCGAATCCTTCTGAACGAAGCGCTCTTCGACGGCGTGGCTTTGCCTCAAGTGTTGACGTACCTCTCCGAAGAATCAACCAAGCGCGATCCGGACAAGGAAGGAATCAACTTCTTGATCAATCCGAACGTTGTGTCCTCCGGTGCGCAAGTCACAATCGATCCGGCAACAGGTCAGCAGATTACTTTGCCGCCGCCCGAGGCGCTCGACATGAGCAGTGTCATCGTGCGCATCACTCCACCGCTCAAGAACGTGAGACTGGCTGATCTCCTTGAAGCGATCACCAAAGTGGCGGACAAACCGATCCGATACTCCATTGAGGATTACGCGGTCATCCTTTCCCAGAAACCGCCGGACGCGGCGCAACTCGAGACGCGCACTTTTAAAATCGACCCGAATACATTTGAGCAGGGTCTTGAGTCGGTCGGCATATTTCCGTTGGGCAATTTAGTGCAAAGCACGACCGGCGGCGGCGGTGCGGGGGGTGGCGGCGGGGGTTTGGGTGGCGGCGGCGGCGGTATCGGTGGTGGTGGGCAGGGGGGCGGAGTCTTTGACATTCCGCGCGTGTTTGTCGCCGGCGCCGGCCAGGCTGGCGGTGGCGGGGGTTTCGGTGGCGGCGGCGGCGGGGGAGCTAATCAAGGGGGCCTGAGAAATGTGACTAGGACCAACCTGACGCAGAACATTCAGGACACCGTGCGCCTCTTTTTCACTGCCGCCGGCATCAATGTGCTGCCTCCCAATTCGCTCTTTTTCAACGATCGTACCGGTGTGCTGCTGGTGCGCGCAACCTCACAGGAGTTAGACATCGTCCAGAAGGCGATCGAGACGCTCAATGTCGCGCCTCCTCAAGTCACCATTGATGCCCGGTTCGTTGAAGTCAGCCAAATCGATACCAAGGAGCTGGAGGGTGGGACGGCCCCATCCTTCGCCGGGAGGCCTTCGTTTGCGAATCCCGGCGGAGTGTTTCCGGGTGAGTTTGGTATCCCTACGCCAGAGGCGACACCCGGCACACCTCAATTGCTGACCAGTGGATTGCGAAATCTCAACACGGCTCCGGCGGTAGCCACCTTCACGGGGATTTTGACCGACCCGCAGTTTCGTATCGTGCTTCGCGCATTGGAACAGCGCGAAGGCGCGGATTTGCTCGCGGCGCCCAAGGTGACGACTCTCAGCGGGCGTCAAACACAGATGTCAGCTGTCCAGGTTGCGTCGATCGTAGTGGGCCTCAATACTCAGGCTCAGGGAGGCGGCAGCGCGGTCACTGGGGCTGGCCCGGTGCAAACGGGCAATCCAGCTGTTACTCAGAATTATCAGGTCTCTTCCGTGCCGCTCGGTCCCACCCTGGACGTTATTCCCTATGTTTCGGCGGACGGTTATTCCATCCAAATGACGATTATCCCGTGGCACACGGAGTTTCTTGGATACGATACGGCCACCGCCGCTCAGTTCATTCCGCAAGCGATCATCGGAACCGGCGCCACCATCAGCACCCCAATCGTAGGCACTCTTCCTTTGCCGATTTTCCGAGCGCGGGGGGTCGTGACCAGTTGCAACGTCTGGGATGGACAAACCGTCGTGCTGGGCGGGTTGCTGACTGAGAACGTGAAAAAGCATAAGGACAAAGTGCCGGTGCTGGGGGACCTGCCCTTCCTGGGCCGGCTGTTCCGAAGTGAATCCAGCCATACTGAGAAGAAGAACCTGATCATTTTCGTCACGCCGCGCATCATCGACCCGGCTGGCAATCCGGTTCACACGATGGAAAATCTGCCGTATGACCCGAACAGCATCCCGCCGCAGAAACCAGTTGCCAAATAAGGCCACGAGCTGCACGGGACCCGTAAAACGGCGGCGAAGTTTTGCGATAATTTGGTTCGGTTAATGCTGTTTTGGCCTTGAACCGACAGAAGACGGAAAAGGGCAGAGAACTTTTGCGCGTGCCCGCGGAGCGCCCTGTCTGTTTTGAACGGTTTGCCCGACGGTCACTAAGATGTTGAGCCAACGGAATTTTGCCAGGAAATCGTGGACAAAAGGCACGGCGCCTGCTAAGAGATTTTAACCATATGTCATCACTGTTGATGGCCGGCAAACGTTTTGCCCTTTGGGGGCTCGTCTGGGTTTCTCCGGTGCTGGTTTTGGGGCAAAACTCTTACCTCGCGAGCGGGACGCAGTACCTCCTGAGCGGTGGGTTGCCCGGAGACCAAACCAGGCCGCAAATCAGCGTGAACGGTTCAGGTGGTTACATGGTTTGGCAGGACAACGTGACCGACGGCGACGGGTTCGGCATCAGCGCGCGGCGAATTGATCGGAACTTTTCCGGCGCGTTGGGAGTTTTTCGCGTGAATGAACAGGGCGATGGCGACCAGGAAAATCCACAAGTGAGCGTGCTGAAAAACGGAGGCGCAGTCTTTGTATGGCAGGGCGGAAAGCTCGGATCACAGCATATCTATGCCCGCTTTCTTGATCCCACCGGCGTTTTCATCACCGGCGATGTCCTGGTCAATACCTACACGCAGCGACAGCAGGTTGATCCTGCGCTCACCCCGCTCCAGGACGGCACCGTGCTCATCGTTTGGTCCAGCTACGGGCAGGATGGGAGCATGGATGGAGTGTTTGGTCAGCGTTTGTCTTCCACCGGCGAGAAGATTGACTCTGAATTCCCGGTCAACCAGTCCACCCTTTACAACCAGCGCAGTCCGGCTGCCGCCACGCTTACCAACGGCAACATTGCGCTCGTGTGGGTTTCGGAGAGTGGTTCCGATTCGGTTGGCACGTTTAGCGTGGACATTGTTGGACGGATGTTCAGCCCGACCGGCGCGTTGGGAAACGAATTTCGAATCAATACCGGCACCAATATCTGCGCCAACCCCGCCGTTGGGGCTTCCGCCGATGGCGGTTTCCTGGTTGCCTGGGCGCAACTGGACTCCAAAGTGACTGAGACCACGACCAATAGCTGGGATATCTTTGCCCGCGCTCTCGATGCCGGCGGTCGCGCCAAGGGGCCCGACCAGCGGGTGAACACCTTCACCTACGGCGACCAATACGCTCCCAAGGTTGCAGGCGCCACTGATTATCTGGTGGTTTGGACCAGCCTCGGCCAGGACGGTTCGCGCGAAGGTGTGTTCGGACAATTTATATCCGGCGAAGGAACGCCGATTGGCGGCGAAATCCTCGTCAATACCGCCACAGCCAACCGCCAGATTGATCCAGTGCCGACCACCGGCGGCGGCAACCGTTTTGTCGTCGTCTGGAGCGGCTTCATCGGCGGGAACGCAAGCTATGAACTTTTCGGACAGCGTTACGAAGCCGCCGCGAACTCATTGCTCGCTCCGGCGGCGCCTTACGTGTCCGCTTTGAGCCAGTCCCGGTTGAGCGTGGCCTGGCCCGAACTCGACGGCCTCGGCGTGGATCATTTTGAACTTTACGTGGACAATTCCACTGCCCCTGCGAGCGTGACCGACAATATCTACACGGCCACGGGCCTCGCTCCGGGCAGCAGCCATTCGTTTCGTTTGGCCTACCAGCTCAAGGATGGCCGACGTTCGGCCTCGTCCGCCCCGGCCACCGGCACCACCTGGGGTGAAGATAACAATCTGGATGGATTGCCGGACGATTGGCAGGCGTTGTACTGGGGAAGTGATCCTGCCCAATGGCCCTCGCAGCTCGTCTCCACTTCGCAAGGCACGCGCTTGAGTTGGAACAGCCAGCCAGGTCTGATGTATCAGGCGCAGATTTCAAACGATGTCACTTCATGGACGAACTATGGCGCGCCGCGGTTTGCCGCGGAGACAAGTGATTCAGTTCTGATCAATGGCACCAACGCAGCCGCTTATTTCCGCGTCATACGGTTGCGCTGATGAAGAATTCAAGTTGCGTATGCTAAAGAAACTTTGCTGTTTATGCCTGGTTGCAATCGGGATTGCGGAAACCGCAGGAGCGTTCTCGCTGCTCGGCCTGCGCCCTGACTGGCAAACTGATCGGCGAGGTTATAGCAGCGATTTCGGTCCCATGAATATCGGCGAGGAATACCGATGGAATGTGCCGACGGTTTACTACGGATTTGACAATTCCTTTTTGGAATATTTCGGCGCCAAGGGCGTGGAGGAGATCGACAAGGCGTTTCAAATCCTCAACAGCCTTCCGTCGATGTCATCCGCCAGGCTGGACGACTTCCCTTTCGACACGCGACGACCCAATTCACGCGCCCAGTCGCTGAACCTATTGGATTTGAAATCGACGACGCTGGGTTTCCTGATGGCGAACATCGGTTTGGAAAGCCCCATCCGCTACGTGTTTACGCTGGGGGATGTGATCGATGCGCCTTGCTGCAACCTTTTCATAATGAAGAGAAGGAATTTCGATCCGGACACGCTGGTGCCGACTTCGTTCATCAACGGCAGACTCTGGACCTATCGTGACATTTTCTGCCTCTGTACGCCCATCCAAATCGCCTTTCCCGTTAACACGCCGGTTGACCCGCTCGCCTATAACGAGCCGGTGGCCGCCAGTTTTAATTTGTTCAGCAGGTACGGTGTCGGCCAGTTCTACACCGGCCTGACGCGGGATGATGTCGGCGGTTTGAAATACATTTACAACCGCGGGAATCAGAATTACGAGACCATTGTGGGTGGTGTCGTCGGCACCGGAGGCGGACCGTGGGGCGGCGTTGGGGGCACCAATTTGAGCAACTTCGCCACCAACGGAATACGGTCTGGGGTGGATAAGGTGACGTTTGTGCGGCTGGACTTCGATTCGCTGATTGGCGAAACGCTGCAGCCGATTACGAATAGCTTTGACGAGACAGTGATAACGCCTCGCGGCGCGATCCAGCAGTCGATTGGACGAATCGTTGCGGTGCCGGATATTCTTTTCGCTGCGGCGGACACGACCACGAGAGCTGGTTTCACGATCACCACGACGGTGGGCCCGAACGGAGAGATCGCTTCGGAAACGATTTCGTTTACTGAAAGCTCCCCCGTTCTCGCGCTCATCGCTCATCGGTTCATCGGGACAAGACCTGCTCCTGTGATCAATGGCGCAATTTTGGCGGGGCCGGCCTTGATAGCTCCGGGTCATTGGATCGTGTTCAACAACGCGGGGCCGCAGGGGATTAACGATCCGTTTTTCGTGGCGGAAACGAATGCGGTGCCGATCTATACGTGGGGTTCCTTCGACAGTTCGACCAATATTTCCATTTATCCGTTTGGCGCGTCCATCGAGGAACTGGAACGACAAATCCTGGGCACGGGCGGGGGCATCCCGTGGGGGCCGTGAATTCGGATTCCTCAAAGCGCTTTTGCAGGTGAAGCTGGTTTCGTGAGATTTAATCGAAGGTCGTTATGAAGAAACTTTTCCTCGCCCTGATTGCCGCCGGGTGGCTGGCGGCGCCAGTGGCGGCCCAGCCGATCCCGCTCTACGAGAACTTCGGCCAGGTCAACTACCGGATCGACATCCCGGAAGAGGCGCCGCCGCTGATTGACGCGCTGGCCTTTGCCAATTACGGCTCGTTCGAGATCACCAATGTCGTCAAATTCAACACGCTTGGTTTTTTTAACGACCTGGGGCTTCCTTACGAGCCGAGCAGCGTTTTGAACTTCACCAATCGCGGAACGATGCAAGGGATGTTCGGGTTCCGGTTTGATACATCCACCGACAGCGGCCGCAGACCGGCGGCCAGTTTTGTGAATGCCAACGGCGCGATCATCGA
>QHOP01000071.1 GCA_003219345.1 Verrucomicrobiota bacterium | reverse complement strand
GTCTTCGTCAATGGTCTCGAACAATTTTTCCATCACGCTAAAATCCGGCGCGCATCCCGCTTGTCACGGGGCGGTCTTCACGTATGATTGGAGCCTGTGAAAGAAAAGCCGAACCTCTGGCTGGTGATCGTGTTTATGGCCGTGTTTGCCTTGACGCGCTGGCCCGGATTGTTGCCGCAAAACTTCAGCGCGGCTTACGCCCTGGTTTTTTGCATGGGCGCGTTCTCCAAATCGTCCAGGGCACTGGGGGGCACGTTCGGGGTCTTGCTCGCGACAGACCTGCTGCTGAATTGTTACTACCAATTTGTCAAAGGCTGGGATGTGTTCACGCCTTCCGCCCTGGTTTACGTGGCGATCAATTACTTAGGTTACGGTGTGCTGTGGGGGCTGGGGCGCGGCTTCGGAAGGCGCGCGCGCGATAGCGAAAAGGGCGCAGGACGATTAACCGTGACCGCGAAACCATGGCTGCATTTGCTTGGCGGCGGATTGTTGGGAGCGACCCTTTTCTACCTGATCACCAATACCGCCTCATGGCTCCTGAATCCATTTGGCAATCCGGAATACACTAAAGACGTGGCCGGCTGGATCACCGCGCTCACCAGCGGCACCAAAGGCCATCCGCCCACCTGGGAGTTTTTCCGCAACACGCTTCTCAGCGGCGGCCTGTTCACCGGCCTGTTTGCCGCCGCGATGAGGTGGAGCGAAAAAATGGAAGCGCAGGAAGCAGACGCGGCGGAAGAGGAGGCGGACGAACAATCCGAAGGCGCACAAACGGAGGAGTCGGGCGCGTGAACCGTTAAACGCGTTGAATCGTTAAAACGAAACGGGGCCTCTGCCTCCAACCCATTTACGGTTCAACGATTCAACGATTCAACGATTCAACGATTCAACAGTTCAACGCTTTCCAACCCGCAACTGACCGCTGACCAGTAATGAAAATCGGCGTCATCTCGGACACGCACGGGCATTTCGACCCGAAAATTCCCAAGCTCTTCGCGCGCGTGGACCACATCCTTCACGGCGGCGATATCGGGTTGCGGTGGCTGATTCTCGAGCTGGAACAAATCGCGCCGGTGACCGCTGTGCTGGGCAACAACGACGCGGGACTTGATTTCAAGGAGACGGAAGTGGTCGAGTTCGGTAGTCGCAAATTCCTCGTGCACCACATCGTTGACCCGCGCAAACCGGCGGAGGCCCTTCAGCGCCGCATCATTCGCGAGGCGCCGGACGTGGTGGTTTTCGGCCACACGCACAAGCCGTTTTGCGAGAAGATCGGGAACGCCCTCTTCTTCAATCCAGGTTACGCGGGCAAACCACGGTTCAATCTCCCGCGCAATGTGGCCGTTCTCCATTGCGACACCGACGGCATCACGGCGGATTTTTTTGAACTGTAAGCGTCAGTTCCCCTGGGCGCGGTAGAAGCGCGACCCGCCGCCGGCAGTCATCGTGTCCGTGATCTGGATAAGGCCGCCGACAGCGTTGCTGGAATTCATCGGCGGCTGGAACCGCCGACTCATGAAAAATTCACGACGCCCGAACCAGGACCCGCACTGCCTTTGCCCGGCGCACGAAGCCAAAGACTCCCAGGGTCGCCACGGCCAACGCGGCAATCTGATAGCCGGTGATGGGACCGAACAACTTCGGCTCCTCCCGCAAAAATTCGTGGAGAAAACGAAAGAGTCCGTAGGCGATCAAATAAATGTGGAAATGCTGGCCGGACAGTTTGCACGCGCGGCGAAGCAGGACGAAGACAACAACCATCGCCACATTGAACAGGATTTCCACCGGCACAGACGGCCAGCGCGCCACTCCCGCCGCATCGTTCACCGTGAACCACGCCGGCTGACAAACTTTGCCCACACAGCAGCCGTGAAACCAGCAGCCAATGCGCCCGAGAATAATTCCGACCGGCGCAATCGTGGCAAACCAGTCGCCGGTGACACCAACATAGCCGACGAGACGTTTGGCTGTCTCGACCGCCGCATAGCCGCCGAGCAATCCACCGAGGATCGTTTTGCCGGTCGCCAGTTGCAGCCACAGGTCCGGCGCGCCGAGATGCTGATAACCTTCCGCGAAAAAATAAACGACCTTCGCCCCGAGAAACGCGCCGATGAGCGCGGCGACGTAAACCGCCAGCAGCCGGTCGTCGCGCCGCGCCAGCCGCGACCAGAACAAAATGCTCACCACGATGCCCGCGAGCATGAACCAGCCGTAGATTGGAATTCCAGAGCGCGTCAAAGCACTGACAGTCCTATGCAACAGCCGGTAAAAACCGCGACAAACAAATCAACGAGAGCAAGGGTCAATCCGATAAGAATCCCGCCTGCAACAGGACCCAACCGCCTCACGTCGAACCCACCGCATAAGCCGATCCCGCCAAGTAAACAGCAAACCAACGTGAAGACACCGAAGGCAATTGCGCCAATTGAAAGGGGCTGGCCATTTTGAAACGAGTTGTAAACCTGTACGCATACGCCGGCCGTCCCGGTCAGCATTGCAACGGGTGTCGGGGATAGGGCTAAAATAAGAAAACCCAGTTTCCAACCATTGCCGGGAGGCGAGTCTCGCATCCATTGCTGCGATTCATTTTGAGAACTCGGCTGTTCGTCCGGCATAATGTCTCCTACGATTCGCGTTGATGTGACTGGACATTCTCAAAACCAGAGTAATAACGGCAAAACGAGTCGAGCTTGCCGTCGGGTCGGATGACATGCGTACAGCAGCGGTCAATGCGGTCCTCATCCCATGTCCACGCGTCCATGAACGGTTTGACGAACAGCCGGAACGTGTTCGCTTCGTCCATCTCAAACTTTTTCAGCAGTTCGCCCAGCGGTTCGGATTCACAGCCGCATTTCATCAGGTCCTCCAGTCGATACCGGACCTTGTCGTGCAAAAAGTCCTGCACTTGCGTGAAGTCGATGAAGTCGCTGACCGAGCGCACCGCGCCGTTGACTTTGAGCAAGTAGCCGATCGTCGCGCAGTTCGGATCGCCGCACGGCAGCGGCGTGAAATGTAGGACAGGCGTCGCGCCTGTCTCAAACTTTCCGATCTGAAATTTTCTTTTTCTGAAGATGGAGTCAGGCGCGACGTCTGTCCTACGGCTGGCACTCGACCACTTTGAAACATCGGCTGAAAACTGACGCCGCGAATGTGTGGGTACTGCAGACCGAACTCGATGGCCTGCCAGAGAAACGGCAAATTGTCCGGTGTCACCGTCATCGCCAGCGTAATGGGCAGATTGATGTCGCGACAACGCTCGATGGCGCGCAGACGAGTTGCCCTCAAATCCGCGCCGCGCAGAGCATGCTGGCCTTCGAGCTGCACACCGTCGAACTGGAGATAAAGCTGGAAGTTGCCGCGGCGGACGAGCTGCGCGAGCCCGGCGAGAAACTCATCGTCGTGCGCGATGCGAACGCCGTTCGTGTTCAGCAAAAGGTAGTCGATGCCGGGATGGCCCTGAATCCATTCGACGAGTTCAAAAAACCGGGGATGCAACGTTGGCTCGCCGCCGGAAAGCTGGAGGATTTCAATTCCTCCTTTGCGGTCAATGACGCCCTGAATGCGCCGCTGCAAATCTTCCATTGGCACTGCGTTCACTTTGTGGCCGGTGCCGGGCGGCGAGTCCGCGTAGCACGTCGGGCAACTGAGATTGCACGAGTTGACAATTTCAATGAGCGCCAGGCAGGTGGAGAGCTTTTCAAACGGACCGTCGCCGCGTCCGGCGGCGTTTCGTCCCAGCGTTCCAATAGTCGAGCCATCGGCGGAACAGCAGGTGTTTTGGCGGAGTGAGGCTGCTGCGGAGCCGTTGGCGCCGGATACAGATGCACGGCTCGCGAGGACGCTCGCCCCACCCGCACTGCAACAGGCATTTTCGGATTTGCCTTTCGCCAGCCAATAAAACCGCGCGTCCGACGCGATGCAGACTGACGCTTCACCGTGTTCCGGGCAGGTGCGCTTCAGAAAGACCTTCGCCGGTCCGCCACCGACCCGCCAAACTTCCGCGAGGCATGACGCCCGGCAAACCGGACAGCGGCTGGTAGTACATTTGAGAAGTTGTTCGCTTTGGATAATTGGCAGCAGCCCGGGTTTCATGCGGCGTTCCTGCTTCATGCCTGAGAAGCGGCAGACATCAGGCCTCCGACGCAGCCTAGAAACAATGAAATCGAGGCGTTCAGCCCCCAGATGAAGGGAGCCAGGACGATTGTAATCAGGACACGTGCAGTGACGCTCTTGGACAGGGTCTGCGACAGTCCCGCGGCACAGAGAAGCGAACAGATCGGCGTGAAGATCATCCACGCAGTCCATAACCACTGGCCGCCTCCGCCTCCGTGGCCGGACATCGAACGGGCAAACAACAACGCCAGAAGCGCCGGGGCGAAGAACAGCAACAACAAAATCGTTCCACGCCACGCCTCGGACACACTCAATCCTTCCGTCTCGGCCACGTGTCGGTCCCATTCCTTTTCGCTCCACGCGGCCGGGGTCCTGGAGAGAGCTTCCGCCGCCTGGCGCGGCACCGGCGTCGCAACGGGCAATGCCAGTGACAGATTTGCCGGCGCGCGCAAACCGAATGTCGCCAGTTTCGGCACGATCATGGCGCCTTCGCACGCGGGGCAGGCGATCTGATAACCGCAATAGCCTTCGTCACACGCGATGTGCTGATGGCAATGCGGGCAGGCGAATTTGATTTCGTTCATGGCGACGGCGCCGGTCCCGTCGCGGAACGGCCGGTGGTCTGAATGACGCGTGGCTTTCTCGGATACAAAACAAGGTAGGCAACCGTGATCAGCGAGGCGACGATGATCCCGAAACCCGCCTGTTGCCACGT
>QHOP01000070.1 GCA_003219345.1 Verrucomicrobiota bacterium | reverse complement strand
TCGCTCCTGTCTTCGTGCGGCTCAGTGAAGTTGGCCCGAGCGCAACCGCCTTTTACCGCCTGTTGCTCGCCCTGCCGGTGCTGTGGCTCTGGCGTATTCAGGAGCGGACCAGACCCGGCGCCACCCCGAACCCCGCGAGTTCAAAAGAACACCTCCAACTCGCCGTGGCCGGGCTGCTCTTCGCCGGGGACCTCGCCCTCTGGCACTGGTCGATCAAGCTGACCTCGGTCGCGAACGCGACGTTGTTCGCCAACTTCGCGCCCATCTTCGTCACGCTCGGTGCGCGCCTCTTGTTTCGCGAACGCATCCGGCCTTCGTTCATTGGCGCGCTCGCACTGGCGCTGGCCGGAGCAGCCCTGGTCGTCGGCGTCAGCCTGCGCTTGACTGTCGAACATGTCCTCGGCGACGCGCTGGCGGTCGGCGCGGCGGTCTTCTACGGCGGTTACATGCTTTGCGTGAAACATCTTCGCCGCTCGTTTTCGACCGCGACCATCCTCGCCTGGTCCGGTCTCGCCTCGGTCGCCGGTCTGTTAGTGGCCGCTCTCCTCTCGCGCGAGAGTCTTCTGCCCGCTGACTCGCGCGGCTGGCTGGTGCTGATCGCTCTGGCGTTGGTCAGCCAGGTCGCTGGGCAGGGACTCATCGCTTATGCATTCGCGCATCTGCCCGTGTCCTTTTCGTCGGTGAGCCTCCTCTTACAGCCGGCCGTCGCGGCTCTGCTCGCGTGGTTCATACTCCATGAATCGCTGCGCCCGCTGCAAATCGCCGGTGGCTGCGTCATCCTCGGCGGAATCGCCCTCGCCAGTCGAGCCAGCCGATAAAAAGACTGTTCTGCGGGCAGATACCCGTGCTCCCTCACTTCTCAATGCGATAGAGATGCGTCCTGGTCCGCAGGAGAAACGCTCTGCCCGCAATCGCCGGCGACGCCATGAACCCGGCTTCGAGCTGATTCTCGGCAAGAACTTTGAACGTGGTTGCCGCCGCCCAGCTCGCGCCAGACTTCCGTGCCGGCCTTCGCGTCGAGACAACTCGCCACGCCACCATCGTCGATGCCAAACAGTAAATCCTCCACCAGCAACAGCGACGGTTTCTTCGGCACGTTGCGTTTCGTTTTCCAGACGACTTGCAACTGCCGCTTGGCGTCCGGGGCCGAATCCGCGTTCGCGTCGATGACCTCGCCCGCTTTGCCGGGTTTGATGGCCAGAATCTCGCCGTTGGACCAGCCGGTCGGGACAAAAATCATCCCGTAACCGACCACCGGCCGCGTGCCGGCCGAATGGCTGGTGCGCTCTTCGACACGCCAGATTTCCCTGCCGGTCAGCGGCTCGTAAGCATAGGCCGCCTTCGCGCCCTGACTGATGAGAACGGGCTGGCCGTCCAAAACCGCCACCTGCGGCGTGGCGAATGCCTTGCGCAGGTCCCCCTCCGTCTGCGGCTGGCCGTTCGCGTCGAGGTCTTTGAAATCAATGGAGCGTTCCCGCCGCCAGACCGTTGTGCCGGTCTGCTTGTCCAGCGCAACCACGAACTGATGATCGCTCCCGTCGAAATTGATGATGAACAGACCCCCGTAAAGAATCGGCGACGAACCCGCGCCGCGGTAATGGTTGCAGACGAGATCACGCCGTTCCCAAAGCACTTTGCCCGTCTTTGTCTCGAGGCAGGCTATGCCCGGCGAGCCGAAGCTCACATAAATCCTCCCCTCCTCGATCACCGGCGTCGGCGAGGCGTAGCTGTTGAACGCGTGGCAGAACTGCGGCTTCTCGACCTCAAAGATTTTCTGGTCCCGCAAAATGTTTCCACTGTCACGATCCACGCAAACGACGAACAACTCGTGCCCGTCCTCCGTCGCCGTCGTCAGCCAGACTTGATTGCTCCAGACGACCGGCGACGACCAGCCCTTGCCGTGGATTGCCGCCTTCCATTTCACATTTTCGGTTTCGCTCCAGTGCAGCGGCAGCCCATTGGAATCGGAATGTCCGTCGCCGTTTGGCCCGCGAAATTGCGGCCAGCGGTCGTTTGCCCGTCCGGCGCCAATGGCCAAAGTGGCGAGCGCCAGAGAGAGAATTCGCGTCATGTCGGGATACGGGTGCTCAACGCCCATTTAACATTTTAACGATTCAACGATCAATCGCTTTTAACCCTTCGGCTGTTTTCCGAGCTTCAAAAAATTCTTCAAAATCGTCCGTCCATTCTCGGTCAGGATGCTTTCCGGATGAAACTGCACGCCCCAAATGGGATAGTCGCGGTGCTTGATGCCCATGACTTCCCCTTCGTCCGTCTCCGCCGTTATCTCCAGAAAAGCGGGCAACGTGTCGCGCTGGATGACCAACGAATGATAGCGCGTCGCGTTGAACGGATTTGGCATCCCTTCAAACAAATCTTTTCCGTTGTGTTTGATCGGCGACGTCTTGCCGTGCATCATGCGATAATTGACGACCACCGACGCGCCGAACGTGTGCGCGATGCACTGGTGGCCGAGGCAAACGCCCAGCGTGGGCGTTGACCTGCCGAACTCGCGGATGATGTCGTTGGACAGGCCCGATTCGCGCGGGGAACACGGTCCGGGCGAAATCAGAATGCGATCCGGCTTCAAGTCGCGAGTCTGGTTGATCGTGATCTGGTCATTGCGATAAACCTGCATCTCGACGTTCATCTCGCCAAGATACTGCACCAGGTTGTAAGTGAACGAATCGTAATTGACGATGACCAGCACCATAAAGCCCGGAAGTCTAGCGCAGAAAGTCGGATTTGAAAACCAGGAAACAGCCGCTGTCCTGCCCCTGGGCGCAGATCAGATTGAAGCGAAGCGCCGCTGCTCATCCAACCGACGTCTCTCGTCGCGAATCCAATTTTAGGCGAAGATAATTAAACCACGGATGGCATGGATGGGCACGGATAATCCGTGTAATCCGTGGTCAAAAAATCCCTCCTCAGACGTCACGCTTTCACTCCAGAAGAGCTCATGCCGCCCGAACGACCCGGATGAGCTACCGCCGCCGTCAAACGCATGACGTAGGCCTCGCCGACACGCTCTCGAAAACCCAAAGGCTGGCGGCGGTTAGCTCGATCCGGTTCGGCGGCACTACTCCGGCTTTGTAACACTCGTCTTCAAAAGGCCGATGGGTGATTTCTCTTCGGGCCATATATTGACTACTCTCAATATCCACTTGTCGTCTGGATCAGTGGAGGAAAATGGAATAAAGGTGACTTTGGGTGAGCGCAGAAACCCCATGATCCTATCATCGAAAACATGTCTCCGATACAGATCATCAGCCGTCCACGCCGGATAGCTGATCTGCGATTGGTAATACCTGCTCAACCGGTCTTGGATGAGAGAAATAAATCCAGGTGCTTCCAGTCTCCATACTCTGTCTTTGGCTCTCGCGTGAGCCTTATGAACTGCGCCAAGCAGAAGGCTCGCCAAAATACCAATGATGGCTATCACGGCGAGCATTTCCAGCAGTGTCAGCCCGCTTCTCGATTTGCAATGAGGCCCCACAGCAATTCGACAACTGGAATGACAAAAGCGCACGCTATGCCGCCTAACGGCGCGCATCACTGGCGGCGCGCCACTTGTGCCAGAAAAAAGCGCTGGCGTTATCGCGCCGTCCAGTGAATGCGCTTTGTTCGGCGGCGTCCACCGTCATATCATTTTCGCCGGCCATTGGTGGCGAGCAGTCGACGGACTTCATCAAGTGTGTAAGGTGGTTCCCGGAGGTGGATGACCGCATGGCAGTTGGGGCAGACTGGCCGAAGATCGGCGGTGGGGTCAACGACATACTCAGCTGCAATTTCCGACAGCGCCTTCAAGTGGTGGACATGAATGTAGCCCTGTAAGGCACCTCCATAGACTTCACCAAAATCGAAATCGCAGATGCTGCAGACCGGACCGTAGTGCTCGATGCACCTTCGCCGTGCCTCGGCGCTGCGCTCGTATGCGTTGACCAGAACAGACTTGGAGGTCCCTTCGACCAGTCGCCCACCAAAGTCCAACTCGTCGGCGGAGACGAAGCTGCCCACATCCACTACGGGGCTGGGCTTTTCGACGGTGCCGGCATTCACAAAGGGAATTCCTTGACCGACTTTCGGCGGCAGTTGAGGACTCGACGGCGACTTGGTGCCGAACCTGAAATCGGCAAGGACGTGCGCGGCCGCGTGCTCGCAAAGGTAGGCCGAAAGAAACGTGTCCATCTCTGCACGCCATTCAGGAGCAAACAAAGACCACTTTGTCGTGTTCCCGCCAGTTCCATCGCTCACCCAACCGGGAGGGGGATCTGGATGTTGCCATCCCTCCAGGATTACCAAGTTCGGCGTGGACCTCTGGACCGCCGCTCGATGTTTGCGGGCGCCGCGTGGAACAAACTCGACGTAGACCCTCGCGCTCTTGTCACGCGTA